>JBBUAA010000068.1:0-2042 GCA_038061075.1 Patescibacteria group bacterium
CAAGCCCATCTTAAATGGTATCGACTTGGCCGTACAGCAAGGGAAGACGTGCGTCTTGATGGGCCCCAATGGCAGCGGCAAATCGACGCTCGGCAACACCATTCTCGCGCATCCGGCGATAACGATTACGAAGGGCAAGATAACCTTCGGCAAGCACACGCTCTCGAAAATGAAAACCGACGAGATAGCGCGTGCAGGGGTGCTCCTCGCGCTCCAACATCCGCAGGCGGTCTCGGGCGTCTCGGTGACCAATCTCTTGACGATTGCAGTGCGCAAATTCACACAACCGAAAGGTTTCAAAATGCCGCATTTCAGGCAAGACATTAAAGACACGGCGAAGGCGCTCCACATGCCCGATGAGTTCCTCACGCGCTCAATAAACGAGGGGTTCTCCGGCGGCGAGAAAAAGAAAATGGAGATTTTGCAATTATCACTCCTGCCCGCGAAGTGCGTCATCATCGACGAGATAGATTCGGGATTGGACATCGACGCCCTGAAGCTCGTCGCCAAGCAAATCACCAAGCTTCGCGCGCGCGGCGTCTCCGTCCTTCTCATCACGCACTACAACCGCATCCTGCGTTGGATACAGGCCGACCGCGTCCACATCATGCACAAGGGCAAGATCATCAAGACGGGCACGAGCGCCTTGGCGAAGGATATCGAGAAAAACGGCTACAGTGCGTACATCTAGAAAATGTTATGAGCGAAGCGAATTACAATTTCTTGACCCTCCCAAATTTTTCGCTCAACGCGTTTGAGTCAAATAGGGCACTTTGTCAGAGACCCGTCTCAACTATGCGCAATGTTTTGCAGTCAGTTGAGCGAGCGGAAAATTTAGGAGGGTGTAAGTTGTTTCTAAACTCGGTTACCCTCGTTAAGAAAAACTAACATGAAAACAAATGTCGCAGCACCCATAGGAGCACACGCAAAAGGCGGCGGGTCCGACGCCCTGCCGGATAGGTTCGTCCACCGCGCCAAGCGCGGCATTACGCGCGAGATAGTCGAGGAGATTTCAAGAGAGAAGAATGAGCCCGCGTGGATGCGGGAGTTCCGTCTCAAGTCGTACGAGGATTTTGTGCGTCTGCCCGTCCCGACATGGGGCCCCGACCTGAGCGGTCTCGATTTTCAATCCATCTCGTACTACCAGCGGACCGAAGAGGGCAAATACAAAAGCTGGGACGACGTGCCCGCCGACATCAAGAACACGTTCGAAAAGATTGGCATACCGCAGGCGGAGCGCGCGTTTTTGGCGGGCGTCATTGGCCAGTACGAATCCGAAGGCTTCTATCAGAAGTTGCGCCCGAAGTGGGAGGAGCTAGGCGTCATCTTTTGCGACACCGATACCGCCGTGCAGAAATATCCCGAAATGGTTCAGCAATACTTCATGACCGACTGCATCAAGACCACCGAGCACAAGCTCGCCGCGCTCCACGGCGCGGTGTGGTCGGGCGGCACCTTCCTCTACGTGCCCAAAGGCGTGCACATCGACATGCCGCTCCAGACCTACTTCCGCATGAACGCGCGCGCCTCGGGCCAGTTCGAGCACACGCTCATCGTCGTCGATGAGGGCGCTTCGGTGCAGTACATCGAAGGATGCACCGCGCCCCTCTATCACAACAACTCCCTGCACGCGGCGGTTGTCGAGATATTCGTGAAAAAGGGCGCGCGCAGTCGCTACACGACCATCCAGAATTGGAGCAAAGACGTCTACAATCTCAATACCAAGCGCGCCATCGTGGAGGAAGACGCCATTCAGGAGTGGGTGGGCGGAAGCCTCGGCAGCAAGGTGACCATGCTCTACCCGTGCTCGATACTGAAGGGGCGCGGCGCGCGCGCCGAGCACTTGAATATCGCGGTCGCAGGTCCGGGCCAACACAAGGACACGGGTGCTAAGGTCATGCACCTCGCTCCCTACACGACGTCCAACATCATATCCAAGAGCATCAGCTTCGGCGGCGGCATTTCCACCTACCGCGGGCTCCTCAAGATAGTGAAAGGCGCCAAAGGCTCGGTCTCGCACGTGCAGTGCGACGCGCTCATGC
>JBBUAA010000069.1:0-13536 GCA_038061075.1 Patescibacteria group bacterium
TACATATTGAACGCAGAATGTGGATGCGGTACAATAGGGGTCGGCGTAGTCCGAATATCGTATGACCCCATTCAACAACTACACAACGAAGGCGAAAGAGGCGATACACCGCGCGCATCAGATGGCGGTGGAGCGGGGCCACAATCAGGTCTCCACCCTCCATCTGCTCTCCGCGCTTCTCATGCAGGAGGAATCCATGGTCCTGCCGATGCTTGAGCAGGTGGATATCGACGTCGCGAATCTCACCGACTCCGTTCTCGAACTCATCGAAGGGACCTCCGGCAACACCGCTGTTTCTCCCTCGTTCCAACTCTACCTCACACCCGAATTGGTGCGCGTGTTTGAGGCGGCGCCGCGCATCGCGGCATCCTTCAACGACCAATTCGTTTCGCCCGAGCATCTCCTCCTCGGGCTTATCGAGCATCCCGGACCCGCGTCCGAGATAATGACGCGCTTCCGCATCGACCGCGCCGCTTTGGCGCGGGTACTCACCGATATTCGGGAGGGCAAGATCCGCGACGCCGAAGAGCCGAAGAAACCCCGCACGCTCGCGCGTTTTGCGCGCTCACTCACCGACCGCGCGCGGGAGAACAAGCTCGATCCCGTCATCGGGCGCGATCAGGAGATTATCCGCGTCATCCAGATACTTTCCCGCCGCACGAAGAACAATCCGATATTGATCGGCGAAGCGGGCGTCGGAAAGACCGCCGTCGCCGAAGGCCTGGCTCAGCGCATCGCCTCCCTCGACGTCCCCGAATCGTTGCGCGGGAAGGAAATAGTCCAGCTCGACCTCGGTCTTCTCATTGCCGGCACGAAATACCGCGGGGAATTTGAGGAGCGTCTCAAAGCGGTGATGAAAGAAGTCGAGCGCTCCGAAGGCAAAATTATTCTCTTCATCGACGAGATGCATACGCTCGTGGGCGCCGGCGCGGCAGAGGGCTCGATGGACGCGTCCAACATGCTGAAGCCCGCGCTCGCGCGCGGCGATATCCGCGTCATCGGCGCGACGACCATCAAGGAATACCAGAAGCACATCGAGCACGATGCGGCGCTTACCCGCCGCTTCCAGCCCGTGTACGTCAACGAGCCGAGCGTCGAGGATGCCGTCGCCATTCTGCGCGGGCTGAAAGAGCGCTATGAGCTCTACCACGGCGTACACATCACCGACGACGCGATGGTGGCGGCCGTGCAGCTCTCGGCGCGCTACATCACGGAGCGCTTTCTGCCGGACAAGGCCATCGACTTGATTGACGAGGCTTCGTCCGCGCTTCGTCTCTCGCTTGAGAACAAGCCGCCCGCCCTCGAAGAGGCGCACCGCAAGGTGACGCGTCTTGAGATCGAGCGCGAAGCCCTGAAGAAAGAAGCCGAAGCGGGCGAGGGTAAGGCACGCACGCGGGTAAAATCCATAGAGAAAGAGGTGGCCGACCTGCGCGACGGGACCCGCGAACTCGAGCAGAAGTGGAAGAATGAGAAAGAGACGCTCGCGGAGATCAAGCGCGCGAAGGGCGAATTGGAGCAGGCACGCCTCGCCGCAGACGCTGCCGAGTCCGTTGCGGACCTGACCAAGACGGCCGAGATACGGTACGGGAAGATTCCCGCTTTGGAGCGGGAGATAGAGACGGCATCAAAGCGCCTCAAGAAATTGCAGCAGACGCGGCGTGTCCTGAAAGAAGAGATCACCGAGGAAGATATCGCGGCGGTCGTTTCGCGCTGGACGGGCGTCCCCGTATCGCGCATGCTCGAAGAGGAGGCGGAGAAGCTCTCGCGCATGGAGGCGGAACTTAGAAAGCGCATCGTGGGGCAGGACGAGGCCGTGCAGAAAGTCGCCGACGCCATCAAACGGTCGCGCACGGGTATAGCCGACCCCAATCGTCCCGTCGGCTCGTTCCTCTTTTTGGGACCGACCGGTGTCGGCAAGACGGAGCTCACGCGCGGGCTTGCCGAATTCCTTTTCAACAGCGAAAAATCCCTCATCCGCGTTGATATGTCGGAGTACATGGAGAAGCACTCGGTCTCCAAGATGATAGGGAGCCCTCCGGGCTACGTGGGCTACGACGAAGGCGGCGGGCTCACCGAATTGGTGCGGCACAGGCCCTACTCGGTGATACTTTTCGACGAGATAGAAAAAGCGCATCCGGAAGTGTTCAACATCCTGTTGCAGGTACTGGACAACGGCCGCCTCACCGATGCGAAGGGTCGTGTGGTCAATTTCAAGAACTCCGTCATCATCATGACCTCGAACATCGGAAGCGAACACATCGACAAGATGTCGGGGCTCGGGTTCGGGAGCGGGCTCACGAAGACCGAGGGAGAGCGCTACACGCAGGTGAAAGAAAAAGTCATGGGCTCCCTGAAGGAGTTCTTTCGTCCCGAGTTCCTGAACCGTCTGGATGAGATCATTCTGTTCAATATTCTCTCGCAGGAGGCGATGCAGACCATCGTGCGCATGCAGATAGAATTAGTTGCAAAGCGCCTCGAAGAGAAACACATCTCGCTCGTACTCTCCGAGCCGGCGCTAGCGCACTTGGCGAAAGAAGGCTACAACCCGCAGTACGGCGCGCGCCCGCTCAAGCGGCTCATCCAGACCAAGATACTCACTTCGATTGCAAATACGATGGTCGCGCGCGGCGTGATGGAAGGAGGCTCGGTGACCGTCGATTTCAAGGAGGGGGCGGGACCCGACGGCAAAGGGGATTTCACCTTCGACGTACGCAAGGGGCCCGAACGGACCCGCGGCGCTCGCGCACGGGCCGCAGCGAGAGTCTAAGCGTATATATGGTCAAAGATCGCATCCGCGAACCAAAACAGCTCGCGGATTTGCTTGATGCACGTTTTAAGGCTGAAGAGAAAATGCCGCTTGATAAATTCGTCGGGCTAATCAAGGCAGGCAAAGACACGGGGCATAGAGACGCCGTCAGACTGTTACGGGCCACGGAAGCATTATCGTCTCGGATTGATTCCGACTCACACAACGCTACCACGACCGAATCGTTGAATCGTCTCTTGCCTCGCCTTGAGAAACTGCTCCGTTTTGATTTCCCAACGAACGACGCCCACGGACGAGCCCTATTGTATGCCGTCCTTCATAGTAGAAACGTTCGTGACGCTGATGCGCTTACCGACACTAAGGTATGGGGCGGACCATTCACGCAGATATTCGGACAAGTATATAAGAAGGTGGGGGATAGAAATATGTGGAAATCATTCCTAGAGAAAAATCCGAATATACGTGCGAGCATTGGCCAACAGCTGCATCAAGAGTTCCCGAATGACAGCGATTACGTGGATGATTGCATCAAGAGCCCGAGTTACCGCAGGTATATGAGTCCTGTGGGAACTGCGCAAGAACAGCAGATATGGGAACGATTTTTGGAATTGACATTGAGCATTCTCCGGTCAGCGTTGCAACAGCCGTCCTGATTTCATTTGTGCGCCGAGAGGGATTCGAACCCCCGAAGACCGAAGTCGCGTGATCTACAGTCACGTGCATTTGACCGCTCTGCCATCGGCGCAGCCGGTACAGTATGCCGTATTTCGGTGCATGCTACAATATTTG
This sequence comes from Patescibacteria group bacterium, assembly GCA_038061075.1. Lineage (GTDB taxonomy): Bacteria > Patescibacteriota > Minisyncoccia > Phycocordibacterales > UBA2100 > UBA10103. Next base: position 3,557 of record JBBUAA010000069.1, read on the forward strand.
TATGGTACAGAAACGGGCAATCGGGCTTCTCGTAATCGTTACGATCGTTCTCGTCGCTATCCCGGCACTCGCTTCCGCCGCAGGAGGATTGCCGACGCGGATCGTTCAGTGCGGAAGCGCCGGCCAACCCGCATGCGGACTGTGCGATATCGCGACGTTGGCGCAGAATGTCCTCAACACGGGTATCTTTATCGCGGTCTTCCTCTCCGCGATACTTTTCGCATGGGCGGGATGGAAATACGTCACTGCGGGTGGCGGCGGGGATGTGAGCGCCGCGCGGGAGATATTCACCAATGTCTTGGTCGGGCTCGTCATCATACTTGCGGCATGGCTCATCGTAGACACCATCATGCGGACCTTGGTCAACGAGAACGCCACCATCGGACCGTGGAACAAGATGTGCTGATACTTCCGTATCAGCCTCACGAATATAAAAGTTGCACCGCGTGCGCCTTTGGCGTATAGTGCCGCGCATGTCTCAAGATCAATTGATAAAAATAGCGTGCAGCAAATGCGGCCGCGTCAATTATTGGTCGCGCAAGAATCGGAAGCTCGTCGAGCGCAAGATCGACCTGAAGAAGTACTGCAAATGGTGCAGGGTACACTCGAAGCACAAGGAGGCCAAAAAATAACGCTTGGTTCGGAACTCAAACGAAGCCACCGCAAGCACCATTTGCAGAAGAAAGGGGTCGGGAAAACATTTGTTTTCCCGTGGAGGAAGGAATGGGAAAACCGTGGGTTTCCCAGAGCTGCTGGTGGTGCAGAGTGCACTCGAAGCATAAAGAAGCGAAAAAGTAGCTTCGAGCTGCCAGCTACAAGCTTCGAGGAAATACAGTTGAGGCTTTAGAATCTTCCTGTAAGCTGACAGCTGACAGCCGAAAGCTGTCTTTCAAGGGCCTATAGGCTAATGGCAAACCGTCCGCCTCCAGAGCGGAATTTCCAGGTTCGAGTCCTGGTGGGCCCGCACATATCCAGTTTGCAATTCTTTTTCAGTGAATGATGAAGTATGATTGACCAACTGCCGGGATGGCGGAATTGGCAGACGCAAATGACTCAAGATCATTCGAGCGCAAGCTCGTGAGGGTTCAAGTCCCTCTCCCGGCACAAATACGGCATGATATAATTTCGCAATGGCAGGGACGTATTACAGTGATTCCATATTTTGGGTTGAGGTAGACAGGATCAAGCCCAACCCATTCCAGCCGCGGCGCACCTTCGACGAGGCCGCGCTTCTCTCATTGGCGGAGTCTATCCGGAGCTACGGTGTCCTCCAGCCCCTGACTGTGACGCGGAAGGAGATCGAGCGGCCCGACCTGGGCATCTCGGTCGAGTACGAACTGATCGCCGGCGAGCGGCGGTTGCGCGCGGCCAAACTCGCGGGTGTCGCCACGGTCCCCGTGGTCATCAGGAACGGAGAAGACGACGACCGCATGAAGCTTGAGCTCGCCATCATCGAGAATCTCCAGCGCGAGGACCTCAATACGGTGGACCGTGCCAAAGCGTTCCAGCGCCTCGTCAATGAATTCGGCCTCAAGCACGGCGAGGTGGGAAAACGTGTGGGCAAAAGCCGCGAATACGTCTCCAATACGCTCCGCATACTTCTCCTGCCGCAGGAAATGCAGGATGCGCTCTCCGTGGGTGAAATAAGCGAGGGTCACACGCGGCCGCTCCTCATGCTTATGGACCGCGCGCAGGAGCAGCACGCGCTCTTCACCGAAATAATCACCCGAAGGCTCACGGTGCGCGACAGCGAGCAGGTGGCGCGGCGCATCGCGACCGAGCGCGCGCGCAAGCCCGACCTCACACCGGAATTGCTCTTGCTCGAACGCGAACTCACCGAGCGGCTCGGTACCCGCGTCCGCATTGAGAAAAAAGACCAGGGCGGGAAGGTCCTCATTGATTTCTTTTCGGTGGACGACCTTGCGCACATCCGCGCCATGCTCAACAATGAGCAGAAGAAAGAAAACATACCGCCCATCGCGGCGGATATCGCCGAGCCGGAAGTCGCTCCGGAAATGTCCGTAGCTCCTGAATCCGACAAGCCGAACGAGCCCGCGGCAGAACCAAAATCTTCACAAACCTCCGATGCACATGCGAAAGGAGAGGGGAGCGACCTCTACTCCATCCGCAATTTCACTGTCTGATAGCGCGCCGGAGCGCGGTATTTTTGACGGTTTGAGCCACTCCTCCGTCAAAAAACTGCGCTCCGGCGCGCTCCCCAGAGATTTCCAAACATGCTCTAGGTCCTCTTTTTCGCTTCGAGAGCCGCCAGCGCCGTACGGATGTGCTTTTTCGCCATACTCGTTTTCGCGATGTCGTGCCACTTGCGCGAGGGCTTCGCCGAGGGTTTTGTGATTATCTCCACCATATCGCCGTTCCGGAGCGATGTGTCGAGGGATACCATTTTGCCGTTGACCCGTGCGCCCGCCATTCTGTTGCCGAGGTCCGAATGTACCGCATACGCGAAGTCGATAGGTGTCGCGGCGATGGGCAGGTCGATGACGTCGCCTTTCGGCGTGAAGGCGAAGACGCGGTGACTGAAGAAATCCGTCTTGAGCGTATTGAGATATTCTTCCGACGCGGGCGCTCCCTGATGCGCATGCGCAAGCTCTTTCAGCCATTCGGGGACGCTTTCGACGGCCCGCGCCACTTCCGTTGCCGGAGTAGGTTTCGCGCTTCTTCGTAAGACGGGGAAGAATTGCCGCACCCATTCGAGGCTTCCACTCGCGCGGCCTCCGCTACCTTGGGGCGCGCCCTGCGTTTCCTTGTAGGCGAGGTGACTGGCGATTCCGTAGAGCGCTTCGCGGTGTTGGGACTCCGTGCGCAATTGCATTTCGAGGGCGCCACCGTCGCCGGTGTAGACGGTCGTGTGGATGGATTGATAGCCGTTGGGTTTCGGGAAGGCGATGTAGTCCTTTATCTTTCCGGGGACGGGGCGCCAGTGCGCATGGATGACGCCGAGCGCGGTGTAGCAATCGGCGACCGTCGGAAACACAATGCGGAGGGCCAGAATGTCGTATATCTTTGATATGTCCCAATCCTTGCGCTCGAGTTTCCTGAAAAGGCTGTACATGCCTTTTTTGCGGGCTTCCGCGCGGAATGTCAGGATTCCCGCATCGGCAAGCTCGCGCTTCATATCTTTCTCTATCTTTTCGAGCCGTTTCTCGCTCTCTCCGCCGCGCTCGCGCAATAGTTCGCGGACTTTTTCATATTCTTTCGGGTATGCGTACGGGAAAGCCGCATCTTCGAGTTCCTGTTTGGCGACGCTCATACCGAGCCGGTCCGCGATGGGGGCGTAGATCTCAAGCGTCTCCTCTGCAATGCGCAGGCGCTTCTCGGGCCGCGGCACATGCTCGAGCGTGCGCGCATTGTGCAGACGGTCCATCAGCTTGATGATGAGGACGCGGATGTCTTTTGCGGTCGCCGCAAAGAGCTTGCGGAGAGATTCCGTGTGCCGCTCAAGTCCGCGATACCGCAGGGTCCCGAGCTTGGTCACGCCTTCGACGAGCGAGAGCACATCCGCCCCGAAGTCTTCCGCTATCTTTTTCGACTTCACGCCCGCGTCCTCGATAGTATCGTGCAGGAGCCCTGCCGCGATGGCCTGTGCGTCCAGCCCCGCGTCCGCCAGAAGAAAGCCCACTTCGGCGGTGTGTGTGAAGTACGGGTCGCCCGAATAGCGTTTCTGGTCTTTGTGCGATTCCTCCGCGAGATTGTATGCCTTTGTGACGAGTAGCTGGTCCGCATCAGTCTTGCTCGACATCGCGGCAAGTATCTCGGCCAAAGGACGCGCATTGACGGCAGTCATACGATGGATGATACTCTCCGTAGCGACTGTACGCAAAACAAACGGAGGTTGGTCGCACATGCGATACGGACAAATCACCTGCATGAAATGTGGGTACACGTACTCCGGTGTGGAGAGTTGCGCCGTTACGGAAAACGGCGCGGCAAAGTGTGCCTTCCTCGGATGCGAGGGAGTGGTAACGTTCAAGCCGCGCAACGGCTCCGGACAGGGTTACTACTGCACGGCGTGCGGGCACTCTACGTTCGGGGCGAAGCCGGATCAGTGCAAATTTCACGGCTGTGGAAGTACGGATTTCGTGCTCACGTCACTTGCGGAGCACTTTCAAAAAAGCGCGGCGCCTTCCTAGGGAATGCGCCGCGCAAATCATTTATTTATTTTTTGAGTTTGTGCGGGTTATGCATCGGACAAGCTTTGTTTGAACACCTTTCCGGAATCGTTTTGGTCCCCTCCATCATGAGCGACCCGCACATATCGCATACGCGGCCCGTCGGCTTCGCCTTGATGGCATTTTTACATTCCGGATAGTTGGAGCATGAGAAGAAAATCCCGAAGCGCCCGCGGCGCTCCACCATCTCACCTTTTTTACAGACAGGGCAGGCGACACCTGTTTTCGTCCGTGCTTCTTCCGCGGGGTCTTTCCGCACGTATTTGCATTTCGGATAATTCGCGCATGCGATGAATTGGCCGAACCGTCCTTCGCGCAGTATGAGTTTGCCGTTCTTGCATTCAGGGCACGCCTCGCCGATATCTTTCGGCGGAGCGATTTCCGATCCGTCTTCCTTGCGCGCGCCGAGACATTCGGGGAATTTGGCACAGCTCATGAAGCGGCCGTTCTTGGAGAGTTTGTAAACCATCGGTCCGCCGCAAATGGGGCAGGGGAATTCTTTTGGTGCGTCGCCCATATTGGTTATCTTCTCGATTTTATTCTTGCTCTTAATCGCCTTGGTGAACGGGCCGTAAAAATCCTTCAGTGTTTTTTCATATTTTCGTTTTCCCTCGGCTATCTCGTCGAGCTCGTTCTCCATTTCCGCCGTGAAGGTATCGCTGATGTACTCGCCGAAATTTCCTTCGATAAAGGTGGAGACGACGTCACCGGTCGCCGTCGGGATGAGAGTGCGTCCCTGCTTATCCACGTAACCCCTTGTCTCGAGCGTCCTGATAATGCTCGCATACGTGCTCGGCCGCCCGATGCCGCGTTTCTCAAGCTCCTTCACCAAGCCCGCTTCGGAGTATCTGCTCGGCGGCTGAGTCTCTTTGCCTTCTGAGCGCGCCTCCACCAACATCAAGGCGTCGCCTTGATGTGCTTTGGGAAGCTCAACATCCTCACCGCGGGCGTCCGGGTCGGCCGCGAGCCAGCCGTCGAACATCACGCGCGAACCATTGGCGGCAAAGTCCGGAATTATGGACACGCCGTGTCCATTTTTCGCTACGTTTGCGCGGATTTTGGTACGCATAATTTTCGCGTCTGCCATTTGCGACGCGAGTGCGCGGGCGCGGATGAGCGCATACAATTTTTTCTGCTCCTCATTGTGTCCGAGACTGCGCTTGCTTGGGTCGGTCGGGCGCACTGCCTCGTGCGCTTCCTGTGCGCTCTTACTTTTCGTCTTGTAGACACGCGCCTCGGCGTACTTGTCGCCGAATTCGGATCGCACCGCCTTCAGAATATTTTCCTGCGCTTCTTTCGCGAGATTTGTGGAGTCGGTACGCATGTAGGTTATAAAACCCGCCTCGTACAATTTTTGTGCGATACCCATGGTCCGCGAGGGCGAGAGGCCGAGGCGCGTGGACGCCGCCTGCTGGAGCGTTGAGGTCGTAAAGGGCGCGCGCGGAGTTCTCGCCTGTTCGGATTCCTCAACCCCCTTCACGCTCCACGAGCCGCTTTTCGCAGCCTTGAGAATTCGCTCGGCTTCTTTTTCCGTTTTCGGCTCTTCGGTGCAGGTGACCGTGAACTGTTCGTTTTTCTTTGTCTTGACGTCGGCGGTAATCACCCAAAATGGCACAGGTATAAATGCGCGTATTTCGCGCTCGCGTTCCATGATGATGCGGAGTGCGGGGGATTGGACACGGCCGGCAGAGAGACCGTAGCGTACCTTTTTCCATATAAGACCAGAGAGGTCATAGCCGAAGAGGCGGTCAAGGACGCGGCGCGCTTCCTGCGCGCGCACGAGTTCATCGTCGATGAGGCGCGGATGCGCGAGGGCTTCATTGACGGCTTTTTCGGTAATTTCGTGGAATACGATGCGCTTGGGTTTTTTCAGTCCGATTGTCTCCGCTAAGTGCCATGCGATAGCTTCACCTTCGCGGTCGGGGTCGGTCGCGAGTATCACCTCATCCGCTTTTTCCGCCTCGCGGTGCAGCTCATCTATTATCTTCTGCTTCTCCTTCACTATCATGTAGCGTGGCACGAATCCCGCCTCGACATCAACGGCGTCTTTGTTGCTCTTGGGTAGGTCGCGGATGTGCCCTACGCTCGCGCGCACGACAAAACCTTCACCGAGATATTTCTCGATGGTCTTCGCTTTCGCCGGCGATTCAACTATTACAAGCTTCATGGCGGGTAGTGATACCGCATCAGAGTAGCACGGTCAAGTGCGGGTCGGAGGGGAGAGGGCGCTCATCGCACGCGCACGACGCCCAATTCTTCCACAAGCAATCCTTTGATCTCCATCGTCGAAAGCAAAATGTTGACATCGGTTATCGGGAGTTCAAGCGCTTCGATGAGCTCGTCGCGGGCGAGCGGCGTACTCAATATCTCGATGACGCGGAGTTCGTCCTCCGAGAGGTCGGCGCGGAGCGATGCGAGCGTCTCCGCGTCGTCGCGCTTCGCAATGCCGAGCGCGACGAGAATATCTTCGGGGGAGGTGACCGCGGTCGCGCCAAGCCGCAAGAATTGATGCGTGCCCTTGCTCTCTTCGCTGAATATCGAGCCGGGGACGACGAGGAGGTCGCGGTTGTATTCCACGGTGAGCCGCGCGGTGATGAGGCTGCCCGATTGTTCTTTCGCCTCAATGATGAGGACCGCGCGGCAAAGGCCCGCCATGATGCGATTGCGCTTCGGGAAGGTATAGTCGGCCGCTTTCGTCTCCGGTTTTTCTTCCGAAAGGAGCGCCCCGCCTGCTTTGAGTATCTCGCGCGCCAGCCCGACATTTGCCCTCGGGTAGAGTACGTCCCAATCGAGCCCCGAGCCGGGGACGGCGACAGTGGGCAGGCCCGCATCGAGCGCTGCCCTGTGAGCCTCCGCATCGGTCCCGTAGGCCAATCCGCTCACGATAACGACGGGGTATCCGCGCAGGCCTTCTATCAGATGCTTCACCGCCTGCCTGCCGTACGGAGTTATCGCGCGCGAGCCGACGACCGCAAGCCACTGCAGGTCGGCGCTCGGCAGCTTCCCGCGAAGGTGGAGCCGCTTGGGGGCGTCGGGGATTTGCCGCAGAAGCGGAGGGAAATCGGACGGGGAAATGAGTTTGAGACCGTCTGCCATGTGATAGTATCATACCGTATAGTCTGTAGTTAATAGTGCGTAGTGCGTAGGAAAACGGACACGATTCGCGTATTCTACGCACTACCGACTACACTCTACGCACTTACATATGCTCGACATTAAGTTCATTCGCGAGAACAAGGACATCGTCGCGGCGGGTGCCAAAAAAAAGCACATTGATATAGATATCGATAAACTTCTTTCCCTCGACGACAAGCGCCGCGAACTTCAGGCCATGGTCGACGCAAAACGCGCGGAGCAGAATCTCGCGTCCAATACAATCGCCTCCGCCAAGAGCGATGCCGAGAAAAAGGAGGTCATCGCGCGCATGCAGAACGTGAAGGAGACGTTGAAGATAGAAGAAGAATCGCTGCAGGAGATACTCAAGGAGTGGCGGGGCATAATGGTCCGCGTCCCCAACGTCCCTGATATTTCCGTGCCCGAAGGGGAATCCGACGCCGACAACAAAGAGGTGCGGGTCTGGGGGGAAAAACCCGTATTTGAATACGAACCAAAAAATCATTCGGAACTCCTCCTTCTCCACGACATGGCGGATTATGAGCGCGGAGCCAAGGTGGCGGGCTTCCGCGGCTACTTCCTCAAGAACGACGGCGCGCGTCTCGTGTGGGCGCTGGAGCGTTTCGTGCAGGACAGGTTTGCCGACAAAGGCTTCACACCGATGATAGTGCCCTCGATGGTGCGACGCGAGCCCTTCGTCGGCACGGGCTATTTACCGCAATCAGAGGACGACCTCTACAAGACGCAGGACGGCGACTATCTCGCGGGCACGGCGGAGGTCGCGACGATGGGGTACTACATGGAGGAAGTACTCGAGAAGAAAGACCTGCCGCTCAAATTCCTGTCGTTCTCGCCGTGCTTCAGGCGCGAAGCGGGGAGCCACGGCAAAGACACAAAAGGCATTTTCCGCATCCACGAGTTCCAGAAATACGAGCAGGTCGTCCTCTGCGAGGCGAGCCACGAAGCATCAGTCAAGTGGCATGAGGAATTGACGGCGAATGCCGAAGCGCTTTTGCAAGAATTGAAATTGCCGCACCGCGTCGTTATCAATTGCGGCGGTGATCTGGGACTGGGGCAGGTCAAGAAATATGACATTGAAGCGTGGATGCCGAGCGAGAGCAAATACCGCGAGACACACTCCTCCTCATACTTCCACGATTTTCAGACGCGCCGCCTCAATATTCGCTATCGCGGTGAAGACGGAGTGTTGCGCTACGTGCACTCACTCAACAACACGGCGCTTGCCACACCGCGCATCCTCTGCCAAATAGTCGAGAACAATCAGCAGGCGGACGGCTCGATCTCGATTCCGGAGGCGCTCCGGATTTACATGGGCAAAGATGAGATCCGGAAGAGTCGTTGACCTGCGTAAAAGCAAAGCGGGGGGCCATCTTCCGCTGCCGCTTCCCGCACGCGGTCCCGAGCGCCGCCGCTCGCCTCTGCGCGCGCGACGGAGGAAAGTGCGCGCACTTATTTTTTTCGGGTCGCTCCTCCTCATCGCAGGTATCGTGTACGGGGTAAGTGTTGTTTCCTATCTGCCGCGTTTCTCGATACAGACCGTCGAAGTAAATGGGGCCAAGGAGATATCGGCCTCGTCCATCAGAAGTTTCGTGGAGGCGGAATTGTACGACGGCTCGCGCCCCATCCTCTCGCGCAACAATATTTTCCTGTATCCGCGGGCTACAATCGAGCAAGCGGTTGTCGATAATTTTCCCCGCATTCGTACCGTCTCCGTCTCGCGTCCGTCACTTCTCGCGCAGACGGTCACCGTCGTCGTCGAAGAGCGTGAGCCGTACGCGCGTTGGTGTGAAGGGGGAGAATGTTATCTCATTGATGACGGGGGATTTATTTTCTCGCAGGCATCAACGTCCGCGGAGACTCTCCGCACGTCGTACATATTCACGGGCCCGACAGGCACGTCGACACCGTCCATCGGAGAGCGGCTCCTCCCCGGCCGCCTCGCCGGCGTCTTGGCGCTGCTCGACCGGCTCGGACAGGCGGGTTGGAATGCGGAAAGCGTTTCCGTCGAGAATGAGCAGGATTTTGAGATCAGACTGTCAACGATGTCAGGGTCGGAGAAAACCGGCGGGTTTGCCGTACGCGCCTCGTTCGGGAATGACGGGGAGGCGACGGTAAAAAATCTTGAGCTCGTGCTCTCGTCCGATGCCCTGCGCGGCAGGGAATCGGAGCTCGAATATGTGGACCTGCGTTTCGGCAACCGCGTGTACTATAAATTGAAAGGAAAGGAGCAGCAAAGTACGGAGTAAGTAATGGAAGGGGCGGCCAAGCGAGCCGCCCCCATTCTTTGAACTCCATGGACCGTCCGTCACAGTGAGCGGGCCAAGAGTTTCATCCGTTTCTTTTCCGCGAGCATTCCGTGCTCGCGAATGTAGTTTCTGAACCGGATTTTTTCTCCATGCGTAACTTTGTCCCAGTCGCGGAACAAGGCGTCAATGAACACCTCGTGCCTCTTCGGAACAAATCCGTTCTCGAGGAGACACAGCATGGTGCGAGGCGTCAATTCAGCTGTCAGGACGAGAGGCTTCTCATCCTCGGTTTTCGGCGGTATCGCCATCTTACGTGCACTCCATTCCGATTGCCTGACGGTTACGCGATGAGAACAAGTAAGAACCGTCAATTGCTATTGTACCGCAAAAACATCAAATGTCAAAACAC
>JBBUAA010000070.1:0-1366 GCA_038061075.1 Patescibacteria group bacterium
TATAAAGGCATTTGAATCCCAGTTCGTGCCACCAGAAACATGAATATAGATAAAATACTCGATATCAGATTCTTGGCCCCCGTAGGGATAATGCTGTTCTTCATATTCCTTTTTTCTCCTGAGAGCTTTCTTCTTCTCGTGAGTTCTCAATCGGATGTGAGCTGGATAGTAAGCATAGTAGGGGTACTAGGAATTGGCTTCATGATTTCAAGTGTCACAGAATTCTATATACGATGGAGAAAGAAATATCTGGGCGAATATAAATATGAGCTTAAAGAATTATTTCATTTAGAAAAGGTAAAAAGAGAAGAAACCGCACGCGAACTGGCGACTTGGATCGTTTTGGATACAGAAAGCAAGCGCACAGATAAAAGCGGCATACCGGATCAGATTCATAAGCGATGGAACATGGCCATGGCGAATTTTAACGCAGCTCTCGGCGCGATCCTTGGATTGATAATAGCCTACAGTCTAGTTTATTCCGGTAAGTTACAATTTCCCGCGTGCTGGTGGCCCCTGGTCTATATTGTTATCTTCAGTCTTTTTGTTTTTATATTCTGGTGCAATGGAGAGCGAGCGCGCTGTGCGGTACTAGATATGGATGACCTCCTAGCTTCAAGGAATAACATAGCTAAATCCGAAACTTGAGATTTGATATGACAACGAACATTCTATGAACTGGTTAAAAGAAAATTGGTTATTTGCGGTTATTGTTTTCGTATTTTTAGTTTTGCCTTTTATATTGCCTTTCTTCTATAACTACCCAACCAAAGAAGAGTATGAGAATTGGAAAAATAACTTAACTGACGAAGAAATCGGAGATTATGTGTGGGAACAAAGGGAGTTTGGAGAATTTTACGCACCGTAAGTGTCTTTTATTTCCATACTGGCATAGTTTGTTCAGCTACATACACTTTGAACGGTTCTAACCTCGGCCACTAATCCGCGCAGAGGGTTTCTTTTGCTATGATGCAGGCATGGCGCTCTTCACGGGAAAAGGGGATACGGGGACGACAAAATTGTTCGACACCGGCCGCGCTTCAAAGGACGGTGCGCGGCATGATTCCGCAGAATCAGGCAAGCGCGTGATGAAGTCCGCGCCTATTTTTGAGTGTCTCGGTCAGTTGGATGAATTAAACACTATTGTCGGTTGGACGAAGACCGCCACGCCCGGCGACTTTGCTTTTGACGGACGAAGCGGCAAAGAACTTCTCGAAGATGTGCAGGACCACCTCTTTACCATTCAGGCGGAAGTCGCCGGCGCGCAAAAGTCAATCCCGCAATCGAGCGTCGAGACGTTGAGCAGTATCATCAACAGCATCGAAAAAGAACTTCCGGAGATAAAAACATTCCTCGTGCCGGGGGG
>JBBUAA010000070.1:1466-6807 GCA_038061075.1 Patescibacteria group bacterium
GCCAACGAACGCTTCGTCCGCTTTTACATGCGATTCCCGTTCCAGATCGGCATCTTTTTCACGACACTTTTCTCATTCCTCATCTTTTTTCTTCCGGTCGTGTTCCACCGCATCGGGCCGTACATGTTCTTCGCGAGTGGAATAGTGAGCGTCGCTCTCATCACGTTCTTCCTGTACGTTTTCTCGAAGATCGTTCCGGAGGTCGTCTCGCGTGACCGCACGACCATAGCTCGTACTATCGCCGCCATTTTTATCGCTTTCAACATTCTCTACTTCACGGGGGCGATACCGCCGCTGCCCTTGGCGCTCAAGGAGGCGGGCGTGTATCACGCGGTCGCGCGCACGGGCGATGAGTACCGCCTCCTGTACGAACCATTGCGGTGGTACGAATCCTACCTCCGGTACAACACGACCTTCCATCGCGCGCCCGGAGAATCGGCGTACGTATATACGGCGGTCTTCGCGCCGTCCGGCCTCTCGACCGTCGTTTTTCATGAGTGGCAGCACTACGAGAGGGCCGGAAGCGCATGGGTGACGGATGAGACGATTCCTTTCTTCATCGTCGGCGGACGCGACGGAGGATACCGCGGGTACTCGGTGAAGACGCGCCCCGCGGAAGGGCTGTGGCGCGTCAACGTTATCACGGAATTCGGACAGTTGATTGGCAGGGTTTCATTCGAAGTCGTCGAAGTGGAGGCGCCGGTACCCGTGCAATCGGCAACACACTAGGCGGATGGCAATTCATGGCGCTGTCACAATTGCCATTTTCTTGTACACCATTATGATGTGGGACGTAATCGTGGTTTACTAAAACCTCGGTCGTAATGGTGGTCGTAGCTCAACTGGTAGAGCTCCAGATTGTGGATCTGGCGGTTGCGGGTTCGATCCCCGTCGATCACCCCGGTTAGGTTCGATTCCCTGCGGCCGCCCAAGGTATACTGCGTCTTGATGCCCCGCATTGTTGCCAAGATTATACTGTGCACCACCGTCGTAACGAACGCGCTCCCCATCGCGGTCATGATCGCGCTCGTCCCCTTGGTACAGAACGACATCGCGCTCACCGCCATCTACGCGCTCTTTATTCTCGCGGCACTTGCGATACACCAGGACAAGAAGGATCTCATATTTCTCATATTCGGGTTCGTGACGCTCTTCTTCTCGGAGTATCTCTTTATTTCGACGGGGGTGGAGACCTTCGAGCGCCGGTCACTGCTCGGCATCATGCCGCTCTGGCTCCCGTTCTTGTGGGCATACGTATTCATCGCCATCCGGCGCATGGTCGCCGCACTAGAAAAGTATATGCACCGCAGCGATTGAGGGAATCCGCAGCATGATGAGGGGCAATCGCATCAGGATGAGCCTTTTTGGCGCGCTTGTCTTGCCCGTTTGAAGACCGCCGCGTCGCTTTTAAGGTACGTCAGATATGTTTTTATGTACCCATCCCGCAAGAAGCGGCGTCCGGAAGACCGGACGAATAGATCTTTTGCGAAGGAAACAGTGCCGATCGCGGAAAGGCGCGTTGCGGTATCTGTGTCCTCGCCGAGGAATGGGATGGAGGTGTCGAATCCCCCTATCTTTTCGAGCGCCGCAGCGCGGATGAAGCAATTCCCGCCGATCATGTATGCGCCGTGCCTCCGCCATTGCATTAACGCGTTGAGCCGCGTTTGCACGATGGAGAACCCCCACTTGATGAAGGTGCGCATGAACGGTGAAATATCGTCGTAGATATAGCCGCCAGTCACCGCGACGATATCCGGCTTCGTGAAATACGACACTCCTTTTCGTATCCAATCAGGGGATGCTACACAATCGGCGTCGAGTCCCGCGATGATCTCTCCGGTCGCGGCGCGCCTGCCCGCCTCCTTGGCGAAGAGTATCCCTTTCCGCGGTTCGCGGACGACCCGTGCGCCGAGCCGCTCCGCCACGGCGCCGGTATCATCCGTGCTCGCATTGTCGACGACGATGACCTCAAAATCCGGGTACTCCTGCCCGAGTACGGCGCGCACCGTGTGTTCGACGGAGCCGCTCTCATTATGCGCGGGGATGATTACGGAAACTCTGGGGGATTTCGAAAAGTCGGCCACAATGTTGCGTTAGTGATGATAACTGCCGGAGTCATTATACCGCTACGGCGAAGGCGGTATAATTCGCGTACCACGTATGTCGTTCCCGCACGGTACCAGAATACTCTTCGTGACAGACACCTGGCATCCCCAGATCAACGGCGTCGTGACGGTCATTGAGCACTTGAAAGCGCAGCTCGAGCGGAGGGGGATAATCGTCGAGATCATGCATCCCGGGCAGTTTTTCACGGTGCCGCTCCCGATCTACAAGGAGTTCCGTCTGGCGCTCTTTTCCCGAGGGAGCGTTCGCAGAATGATCGAAAGGGGCGCATACGATGAGGTGCACATCGATACCTACGGACCGCTCGCGCTCTACGCGCGGGCGGCGTGCCGCAAGCTCAACAAGCGGTTCACGATGACCTTCCACAATCAGATACAGCTCTACGCGGAGATCAGGCTCGGCGCGTGGGCCCGCGTGCTCGTGGAGAAATTCATTTACCGCTTCTACGCACCAGCCGCGTTGACGCTGGTGACGACGCCGACCGCCAAGGCGCAACTCCTCGGCTTCGGACTCTCACGCGTCGCAGTGTGGCCCCTCGGCGTCGACCAACGGTTCTTTATGCGAGGCGTATGCCCCCGCGCGTTCGAAAAGCCGGTGTTCCTTTTTCTCGGCCGTATCGCGCCGGAGAAGAACATCAGGGAATTCCTGCGGGCGAAACTGCCGGGGACGAAGGTCGTGGTCGGCGACGGCCCCGACCGGCAAAAGCTCGCGACAGAATTTCCCGGCGTTATTTTTTCCGGCTACCAAACCGGCGACGGGCTTATCGCGTGGTTGTGTTGCGCGGACGTGCTTGTCATGCCTTCGCGCACCGATACCTTCGGCCTTGTCATCGTGGAGGCGCTCGCGCTCGGTATTCCCGTCGCCGCGCACGATGTGATGGGACCGCGGGATATCATCACGAACGGCATCAACGGGTACCTCGATGAGGATATCGCGCGGGCGGCGATGCAGTGCCTCGGGCTCTCGGCGGAGAAATGCCGTGATTCCGCGCGCAAATATACGTGGGCCGCCTCCGCCGACACGTTCCTCAATCTTCTCGCCTCGATCCGGGATCAGACGGGCGGTACATCGGATTGATGAAGAGCAGGTATACGTTCGCGATCGTGAATATCCCGGCCAGCATCCATGCGGCGACCGGTGCTAGGCCTATGAGCGCGATGCCGAGCGCGACAAGAGAGAGCAGACAGCCCAGTATGTTGATACGGATCTTGCGGGGCAGGAGCCGGGGCTGCGTGATAAGGCGATTCAGGTGGACGTATTTCGCAATCGATAGGGGAAAAAATGCGTTTAATACCGAGCAAAAAAGCGTGACCGAGCCGAATGAGAAGGCGAGCGCCCCGTACATCCCGACGAGCGCCGCGTCAAAGAGCGTCTGTGCGCTGTTCTTCGGGGTAATCGCGGCGAACAAACGTATTGAGAAGAATGTATTCACGATCAGTACGGCGAAATAGATGCCGAGCGGGATGGCCTCTGCGTTCCCCGGCGCGGTCGTGAACCATCCCCACACGCCGATACCGGTGAAGAGCGCCGATGCGAGCAATGCTTTTCCGGTCGACGGTGACATAGACCGAGAATTAGCGGGCTTGCCGCTCATCAAGCATTCCACGCATGTAGCGCGCAAATCCCGCGAGCGAAACGACAATGATCGCAATGAGCGCGAGGAGCGCGATTTTTTCGAACACATCGCCGACCCTCAGGTAGATATGGCCGAGGAAATATCCTATAGAGAGGAGCATCGCGGTCCAGAGAAATTGCCCGACGATATTGAGCATCATGTAGCGCCCGAAGGGCGCTTTCGTCAGTCCTGCCGTGAAGAGCACGACGAGTGCGAATCCGAAACCCGCTGTCAGTTTTGAGCTGAATATGATCAGATCGTGATGTTTCGAAAAGAGTCCTTGCACGTACCTCACGGATGTTTCCGTAATGCCGACGTATGCGCCGAATCTCCGGACGAACGATTCCCCGTAGCGGCGCCCGATCCAATACCACAGCACATCAGAGCCGAGCTCGCCTACGGCAAGCGCAAGGGATGTCGGCACAAGCTGGATCACATCGAGCCGCAAGAGCACTCCCGCGACAAGGCTCACGATAGGGCCGAGCAGGAAGACCGCCGGCACGATGATTACGTATTGGTATTCTGTGATGAGACGAGTCACGAGGTCGGCCTCCATGCGCATAGTATACTCCCGAGATACAATAGGTCTGAGGCATGAAAAGCATCTTGGCATCGTACAGAAGGTGTTTTGCGGACCGACGATTCGTTGTCGCGTTCTTCCTTTCGTTCTTGTTCTTTTGCGCGGGGATTGTGGTGAGCACACTCGCGGGCTTCTATGCGACGGTACGCGCGAGCAATTACGTCGAAGACATCGTCCTCTCGAATATTCCGAGCGTGCGCGTGGACGACCTCTTTGTCGTCGGCACCTTCGTCATCATCGTGTTCGTCCTTTGCCTGCTGCTCACTCGACCGCACTGGGTGCCCTATACGCTTTCCTCGCTCGCCCTTTTTTACATCGTGCGCGCCGTTTTCATATCGCTCACGCACCTCGGACCGTTCCCTGATCGGGTGGAAGTCGTCGACTGGGGCACGATCGTCGCGAAATTCATCGGCGGCAATGATCTCTTCTTCTCCGGACATACGGGAGCGCCCTTTTTGCTCGCGCTCATTTTCTGGCAGACGAAGCCGCTGCGGTACGTGTTCCTCGCGTGGTCCGCCTTTTTCGCTACCATCGTGCTTTTGGGGCACCTGCACTACTCGATAGACGTACTCGCGGCGTTCTTCATCACCTACGGGGTCTTTCACACAGCGGAACTCTTTTTCAAGAAGTACCGGACTATATTTCATGAAGGCATCCAACCCTGATACACTGACACCATGGAAGATACGGAATTACGCCGGAAGCTGGACGCGCTCGAAAAGAAAATTGACGACGTATACGTGTCGGCCGAGAAAACGCGGAAATATTTTCTGGGCGTTATCATTGTCTCGGTCGTGGCATTCGTCCTGCCTCTTGTGGGCCTTGTGTTCGCCATCCCCTCGCTCCTTTCCACGTATGCTGATATCGGGGGTCTGTAAGCCGCAGCCTCTGTAAACCGGCGTTGCGCCGGTTTCTGACTCCTCGGCTCGGAAGAGAACATGTACTCATGTTCTCTTCTCTCGCCCTACGTCGTCAGTAAGATACGCTTCATGCGAACGTCATGTCGGGAATAGGTATATACT
>JBBUAA010000071.1:0-11231 GCA_038061075.1 Patescibacteria group bacterium
CCCTTTGTCATTTCCGGTCCCGGCGAATACGAGGTGAAGGACATGACGGCGGCGGGATTCGCCGCCGGTTCGAAATACGGCGGCGAGCCCCGCACCAATACCATCTATTCCGTCCACTTCGACGGACTCTCGGTCATGTATCTCGGTGCGCTCGCCCCGCAAATGGCGGGGCGAGGCGATCTCGACTTGCCCGCGGAGGTGCAGGAGATGGACTCGCCCGATGTCCTCATCATTCCCGTGGGCGGCGCAGGCGCGCTCTCGCCCGCCGAAGCGCAGAAGCTTGCGGTGAAGCTTGAGGCGAAAATAGTTATTCCCATTTTGTACGACGCCAAGACTCTCAAGCAATTTTTGAAAGAAGCGGGCGAGGAGGACACGAAGCCGGTGGAGAAATTGACCATCAAACCGAAGGATGTGGCGGGGAAGGAGAGTGAAGTCGTCGTGCTTAGTTCGTAGAAAGTAGTACGTAGTACGTAGAAAAATTCAAAATGCAAACACTTCCGGTCACTACAAACTACGTACTACAAACTACGTTCTAGCCTCTATGGTAATTCAAAAAACCGTCGACAATTTGAAAGAGCGTCCGAAGGACGAGCGCAAAGCCGTCGCGGCGGGGCTTGCCATCACCATCATGGGGATACTCTTTTTCGGCTGGGCGTTCCTGTTCTTCAAGAAGCTCCAGAAGAGCGGTGCGGAAGGGAGTTTCCGGAGCGGCGCGCAGGAGGCATTCAACTTCGACTCCATCAAAGAGGCGCAGGAGGAGATCATGAAAAATCTCAACGCAAACGACGAGCTCCGGCAGGTACGTGATGAGGGCATCCCTCAAGACGCGCAGTTTCAAGGTTCAGCACAGCCTGATGGATATCAGAATGGCACCGACCAATTCGGCAATCAGGGCGGAGCAGAGTAAGCCATCGCTTCGAGGCGTCGGTGAGGATGGCAAAACGGCTCTCTTTCTGGTATAATTGACCGGATATGGCGCGCAGCAAGGACGGGAAATCCGCTTCGGAAGGAGCGCCAGCGTCCGCTCCCGTGGCCGGAAAAAGCGTCGTCCCGCGGAGCATCTCGACCGAGATGCGTGAGTCGTACCTCGACTACGCGATGTCGGTCATCACCGCGCGCGCGCTTCCCGATGTGCGCGACGGTCTGAAGCCGGTCCACCGGAGGATTCTCTACGCGATGCAGGAAGCCGGTCTCACGGTCTCGGCGAAGACGCGCAAATCGGCGACGGTCGTCGGCGACGTCTTGGGTAAGTATCACCCGCACGGCGACACCTCGGTGTACGACGCGATGGTCAAGATGGCGCAGGATTTTACGATGCGCTACCCGCTTATCATCGGTCAAGGCAACTTCGGCTGTTTTACAAAAGATACGAAAGTCCGGCTTGCCGACGGCCGCCAACTTACTTTCGGAGATCTCATCAAAGAAGATCGGGCGGGTAAGCGCAACTACACATTCACCATTACTTCCGAGGGACGAGTCGCGATAGCGCCGATTGAAAGGCCCCGTCGCACGAAGCGCGCGGCGGAAATTATGGAGGTTACGCTCGACTCCGGCGAAGCCGTCAGATGCACGTTGAATCATAAGTTTCTTCTGAAAGGTAGAACATACGTCGAGGCGCAGCATCTAAAGCCGGGCATGTCGCTCATGCCGCTCTATACGCGACTTTCAGTGAAAGGTGACAGTCCGCTTACCGATATGGACGGCTACGAGATGGTATTACAACCACTGCACGATGAGTGGGAATTTTCGCATCATCTCGCGGACGCATACAATATTTCTCACGGGGCATATTCTGCACCTCATGGTCGCGTGCGTCATCATGTAGATTTTAATAAACTAAACAACAGTCCGGAAAATATTGCGCGGATGCATTGGTCGGAACACTGGAGGCTGCACTCGGATTTGGCCGCGAAGCGGCACGCGAACGATCCCGCGTATGTCAAGAAATTGAAAGACGGAAGAGACTCGTTCTGGTCGCAGAAAGAAAACCGAGCTGTCTATTCGAAACGGCTTTCTGAACGCAATAGAGAAAATTGGAAAAAGCCAGTGTATCGCGAAAAGATGAGAGAATTTTTGAGCCAAGTAAATAAAGAGTATATAGAGGCACATCCCGAAAAGAGGAATGAGTTGAGCAAGCGCGCGACGCGCACGCTGAAGCGCTTGTGGCAGGATCCGACATATCGGAGACTGATGCATGGAAAGATTATAAAAGGAAACAAAAACCGCACGACGAACAAGACTGGCAAGTCAAAATTCGATTCAATATGTGCGCGCGTTCTTACCGAGGGTGAGGATCTGTCAGAACGTGCGTATGAACAAGCCCGCAAACGGGTCTATCCGTATGGATCCGCGACGCAGTGGCGGACCGGCTTGTCAAAATATTACTCGGGGAGTGTTAAACGGGTCGTTGCAGAAATTCGCGGTAATCATAAAGTAAAAAAGATCAGGTTTTTGAGCACGTACGAGGATGTATATGACTTGACGGTGCCGAAGACGCATAATTTTGCGCTTGCGGCGGGCGTATTCGTCCACAATTCCATCGACGGCGACGGCGCGGCCGCGTACCGCTACACCGAGGCAAAAATGTCGCGCCTCGCGGGTGAAATGATGCGCGATATCGACAAGGAGACCGTCGCCTTCACTCCCAATTACGACAACACCAAACAAGAGCCGAGCGTTTTGCCGTCCGCAACGCCAAATCTTCTTTTGAACGGAACGCTCGGCATCGCGGTCGGCATGGCGACCAACATCCCGCCGCACAATCTGAAAGAAGTGTGCGACGCGGCGGTACACCTCATCGAAAATCCCGAAGCGACCACCGACGACCTCCTGCAATTCGTGCAGGGGCCGGATTTTCCGACCGGTTGCATCGCGTTCAATCAGAAAGACATCACGCACGCATACTCTTCGGGCCGCGGGCCCGTCGTCGTGCGCGGAAATGCGGAGATCACCGAAGGCAAGAAGGGCGATTACCAGATCGTCGTCACGTCCATCCCGTTCCGCGTGAACAAGTCCGACCTCCTGACCAAGATAGCGGATCTGGTGCATGAGAAGAAGCTGGAGGGCGTCCGCGATATCCGCGACGAATCCGCAAAAGACATTCGCATCGTTATCGAATTGAAGAATACGGCCAATGCGCAGACGGTCTTGAATTATCTCTACAAGCACACCCAGATAGAGGAGACTTTCCACTACAACGTCGTCGCGCTCGTCGACGGCGTGCCGCAGACACTTTCACTTAAAGCGCTTCTCGAGTATTTCATCGCGCACCGCAAAGAGGTTGTCACACGCCGTACCAAGTACGACCTCCGCATCGCCGAAGCGCGCGAACACATCCTGCTCGGCCTAAAGCGTGCCCTCGACCACATCGACGAAATAATCAAGCTCATCAAGAAGAGCAAGGATGTGGACGATGCGCGCCTGCAGTTAATGAAGACGTTCAAATTTTCCGAACTGCAGGCCAACGCCATTCTCGAAATGCGCCTCCAGAAGCTCGCCGGCCTCGAGCGCAAGAAAATAGAGGACGAGCTGAAGGCGGTGCAGGCGCTCATCGAAGAACTCAAGGCGCTCCTGAAGAGCGAAAAGAAACTGTTGGAGCTCATCAAGAAGGAAATCCGCGAAGTCGTGGAAAAATACGGGGATGAGCGCCGGACGAGAATAGTGAAGCGCGCCGCGACCATTCTCTCCGCTGAAGACCTCGTCGCCGACGAGGATTCCGTCCTTGTATTGACCGCGGGCGGCTACATCAAGCGCACGAATCCGCTGGAATACCGTCGGCAAAAGCGCGGCGGTGTCGGCGTCGTCGACCTCGACACCAAAGAGGAGGACTTCGTGACGCAATTTTTGACCGCATCGGCGCACAGCGACCTCCTCTTCTTCTCCGATCGCGGCAAGGTCTACTCGCTCAAGATGTACGACCTTCCCGAAGGCCGCCGCGCGACCAAGGGCAAGTCCATTATGAATTTCATCTCGCTCGAACAAGGCGAGCAAATAACCTCCATCCTCGCCATGCCGAAGGAGAAGAAGGCGGTGGAAGGGCTCTCGCTTCTTATGACCACGAAGGGCGGCACGGTGAAGCGCGTGGCGGCGAAAAGTTTTTATGAAGTACGCCGCTCGGGGCTTATCGCCATCGGCTTGGACAAGGGTGATTCGCTCATCTCCGCGCAGTTCGCATACAAGGGCGACGACGCAATCCTCGTGACCGCAAAGGGGCAGTCTATCAGGTTCCGCGCCGACACGGTGCGCGAGATGGGGCGGCAAGCGGCCGGCGTGCGCGGCATGAAATTGGGAAGCGGGGACTCAATAGTGGGTGCAGGCATCGTACCGAAGGATGCGAAAGACGCGGAGCTTCTGGTGCTTTCCTCGACCGGCTACGGCAAGAAGACGAAACTTTCCGAATACAAGACACAGGGGAGAGGCGGCAGTGGCGTGAAGACAATGTCCATCACACCGAAGACGAAGCAGCTCGTGGGCGGCGCAATCGTGCTCGCAAAAGGCGGCGAGCTTGTCGCAATGTCCAAGAAAAGCCAGACCATCCGCACGGGACTCGATGAGATTTCGACACTCTCACGCGCGACGCAGGGCGTCCGCGTGATGAAACTGCGCGAAGGCGACCAGCTCGCATCATTCGTGGTGTTTGAAGCGGTCACTGAATAATGATTTTCAAATTTTTAGGAAGAAATAGGGAACCCGTTCCTGACAAGGGAACCTTTCGAGGGGTTCAATACCGAATAGATGGGGACGCAGTAGTTCTTAGATGCAGTAGCGGTCAGGAAATATCCTTTACTCCAATCCCAGAAGATACACCTGAGGACTTTGATAGGCAGCGTAGGCGTGCCGCGCCAGCGTTGATTCCAATGATCCATAGGGAATTGGAAGTATCAACACCGACTGACAAGGATAATTCCGTTGATAGGAATGATTACGATTTGCAAGGAGAGTCGGGGCCAGACAATTTTTTCGAAAGCGCACAAGCATACGGTATCAGTCTACTTGAATACAGGGCGTTGAAATTGGCAGCGAACGATCTCATGAAGCGCTATTGGAAAAGTCACCGTAGTAAAAAGACAGAATAACGACATCGTAAGTCGTTATGGGTTTATGATTGATTTACGAAATCAATCATTCAAGTAAGAAGGGTTTTATCTCTGCGAGATTGATGTCGTCGATATATTCGAGGGTTTTCTTTTTGACGTTGCCGAGAGCATCGCGCATGAAGTCCATCGTGAGTATTGAAGGAAAATTCTTTTTGCCGGAATAATCTTGATAACTGCTCCAGCGGTATCGCTCAAGCTGTGCACGTGCGGCTTTTGAATTTTGAACTCTCCCGGATCGCCATTCTTTTGCGGCACCCAAAAAATCAAGAGGATTTAGATGAATGTAATGCAAAATATGTAGAAAGTGAGGGTCACTCGTTATCCGTATCCTCTTTGTCCTGCCCTGAAATAGAGTGCCGACCCGTTTATATTTTTCGTTGAAATAATTCGCGTACCCGACATTTAATTTTCGGATAAACAGCGTAAGCCCGCCTTCTACCCGTTCGGAAAGCAACAGGTGATAATGATTTTTCATAAGACACCAACCGTGTATATCAACAATCTTCGACCTTTCCAATGATTGATTTCGTAAATCAATCATTGGGGTATCGAAGTTACGGCCGGCATTGCGTGCCGGTTTAGAATCATTGAATTCGTACATATCGTGAACGAAACGAGCGTAGTCACCGGTGTTCATAAAAAGATCTCTTTTCTCAACCCCACGATTCAACACATGGTAAAGTTCCATTCGAGTAAGTATGATTGATTTACGAGATACCTCATACTCCCCGATGTGTATAAAACAGCAGTTCGTATGAGTTAATCACCTGTATAATAGACGCGATGCAAACGCAGAGTCCGTCAGACACGGTAGGTTTTGCGCATCCGAAAAGAAATATCGGAGCCTTTGATATACAGGGCGGTATGAAGGTCGCCGATTTCGGTTCGGGGAGCGGTGCCTATACGCTTCTGATCGCCGAACGCCTCGGCGGAAGCGGGCATGTGTACGCGATAGACGTGCAAAAAGATCTTCTGCGGCGCACGGCAAACGAAGCCGAAAAACGAGGGTTGAAGAATGTCGAGGTCATCTGGGCGGATCTGGAAACTCCCCGCGCTTCCAAGCTGGCCGACGCCTCTATCGACCTTGTGCTCATTTCGAATCTTCTCTTTCAGGTACCCGACAAGGTCGCAATCCTCCGGGAAGCGCGCCGTATCGTGAAGCCGCGCGGGCAGGTGGCGGTCATCGACTGGTCCGCCTCATCTCAAGGTGTGGGTCCCCGTACAGAAGACGTCGTGAGTAAGAATGCGGCGATCGAGCTTGCACGGTCCGTCGGTCTCGGGTTGGTCCGCGAATTTGCCGCAGGCACCCATCACTATGGCCTTATCCTCCGGCCGACCGCCGAAAAAACATTCGTATGAATCCCGTTAGAAGCCGCGGACGACTCATCAACATATTTTCTATGCCATCGGCCTTTATCAGCAGTAACATGTCAGGGTGCGGGACCCGTTTCGTTTCCGCGTCCTGCTTCTAACGGGATGAAATCACTCTCCGTGTTCCAAGCCATTCTTCTTGCGGTCTTCGGCGCGCTTGCCGTTTCCGGCATCCTCGTCTTTGCCCTTTTCGTCGGCGGCGGGGGCGGGAGTACCATCGGCCCTATCACCATTTGGGGCACCTTGAACGCGAATGCATTCGCCGTCGTCCTCCGGCAATCGGCGGAGAATGACAGCAGGCTCGCGCAGGTGACGTACGTGGAGAAAGACCCGACGACATACGAGTCCGAGCTCACGGACGCGCTGGCTTCCGGTCGGGGACCCGATCTCTTCCTCCTGCGTCAGGATTACGCGACGAAAGATACGGGCAAGATACAGATGATACCGAAAAATATCCTTCCGGATGCCGACGAGGCGCGCTTCAAGGACACCTTTATAGAAGCGGCAGGCGTGTATGTGGAGACTACGGGCATTTTGGGGATACCGCTTGTCGCGGACCCGCTCGTCATGTATTGGAACCGCGACATGCTTTCCTCGGCCGGGTTTGCACGGCCGCCGCAGACATGGGGTGAATTGAACGGCATCGCGCAAAAGATCGTGAAGCGGAACGATGCCGGCACCATAGAGAAAGCCGCGGTCGCTTTCGGTGAATATGCCAACGTGGATAATGCAAAAGATATTTTGAGCATGCTCATACTGCAGGCGGGCGGGCGCATAACCCTGAAAGATGCGACCGGTCGCATCGTGCCGGCGCTCGGTGCGCGCACCGGCGAGCCGACGCAAGCCACTGAGTCGGCGCTTCGCTTCTACACCGAGTTCGCGGATCCCTCCAAGACGAGCTACTCGTGGAACCGCGCCCAGCCGGATTCGCGGGCGGCGTTCACTTCCGGCGACCTCGCCCTGTACTTCGGCTATGCGAGCGAGGGCGCACAGATACTGCGTGCGAATCCCAACCTCAATTTCGCCGTCGCGCCCATGCCGCAGGCCACGAATGTGGACAGGGCGACGGGCGGCGCGCGCGTGTACGCCCTCGCCGTGACGCGCACGAGCAAGAATCCGCAGGGAGCTATTACGGTCGCGGCGCTGCTCGCTTCGGCGGGGATATCCCAGCCGCTCTCGATAGCGCTCGGCATCCCGAGCGCGCGTCGCGACGTCCTCTCCGTACCTGCGGAAGGGAACGATGACCTCTTCAATAAGCAGGCGATCATCGCGCGCTCGTGGAACGACCCCGATCCCGAAAAGACAAACGATGTTTTCCGCGCTATGATTGAGGGCGTGACGACTGGAAGATCGCGCCTTTCCGAAGCCGTACAGAGGGCAGACCTTGAGATGGCAGAAATCATCGGACAGTAAGATATGATTCGGAAAATCACCATCATCGTTGCGCCATTCCTTTTGCCGGGAATCGTGCTGGCCGCGGGGGAGCCGCTTGCCAATCCCCTCCGGTTCAAGACCATTGCCGAGTTCATCGCCGGCGCGCTCCAAGTCCTCGTGATGGTCGCGCTTCCCATCATCGTGCTTTTTTTCGTCATTGCGGGATTCAAATTCATCGCCGCGCAGGGCAATGAAGGCAAGCTCGGCGAGGCGAAGAAGAATTTCTTTTATGTAATCATCGGCGCGGGTCTCATCATGGGCGCATGGATACTTGCCAAGCTCATCGCCGGAACCGTCTCCCAGCTTACGGGATAAGCGCATACAGTGCCGCCTCTACCACGCCGTGCACATCATATGAAAAAAATCCTGCGCGTCGCCACACTCTCAATTGTTCTTTTTCCGGCGCTCGCATACGCGGCCCCGAAGAACTTTTCGGAGTTGGCCAAACTCATGGTCGATCTCATCGAAGGGGCCACCGTGGTCATGATGGTATTTGGGCTTGTCATGTATCTCTGGGGCATGGCGGTCAACATTCCGGAATTCGGCGACGAGAAGGGGGCCGAGAAACGCAAATCGTTTTTCTTCTGGGGGATTATCGTTCTCTTTCTCATGGTCTCCATCTGGGGCATTCTCCGGCTTTTGGAAACTACGCTCTTTGGGGACATTTCAGCCAAACCGGCTCCGTCGGAGCGGAGCGTTTTTGAGTAAGACGATATCAATAAATATGAGAGCGACGACCGCGCGATATTCTACCCTCCTCATTCCTGCGGCACTCGTCGCGTGCATGCCCACCGTTGCCTCCGCGATGACCTTCGTGCAGGTACTCCAGCTTTTCAATATTTTTGTCGGGCTGTTCTTGACGGTGACCATCATCGTTTTTTGCACGGGGGTCTTCGTCTATTTTGCCCGCTTGGGCACGTGGCCATCGCACCGCGATGAGGCCATCAAGATACTCGTATGGGCGGTCAGCATGCTTTTTGTGCTCGTCGTTCTTTTGGCTATTGTGCAATGGTTCGAGCGTCATACAAAGACGGCGCTCTTGATTTTGGCTACCGCCATCGTGTTCGTGGTACTCGGCTTCATCATCCGCGCGGCCGCTACGGGCGGGGGAGAGAAGAAAAAGGAGAAAAAGGATGCCGGGGCGGCAAAACATTGAAATGGGTGAGTGTTGCGCCCGCGCGTACTCGCGCGGGCATGAGGCTCTCATTGGCAGTACTTTCTACGCCCACACGTGCTCGTGTGTGCGCGACCCCTCTCATATCGGCTTCGCCGACATTCGAGCCCTTCGGGCGCCTCTCGGCGGGGTCGTTTATCCACATGAGCTCATTGTATTTTGAGTACCTACCTATACCATTGGAGTACTTACTCATTAGCACTATTCACTATTGCTTTAGATATGCGTTTAAAAATCACCGGTTTGTCTCTCCTTGCCTTCGGGACGCTTGCCCTTCCTGCACTTGCAGCGGCTGCCGACCTCTTTGATACCCTCGCGAAAATAAGCTTATTTCTCAACGCGGTAATCGGTCTTTTCATCACGCTAGCCATCGTGGTCTTCTTCTGGGGGCTCATCAAGTACCTCTGGAGCATGGATCAGGAAAACGCCCACGAGGGCCTCAAGATTATGTTCTGGGGTCTTATTGCCATCTTCGTGATGGTATCCATCTGGGGCCTTATCCGCCTCATCCAGAGCACCATAGGCGTTCAGAACGCGACGACCATTACCGCGCCGAAAGGCATACAATACACCGGTCGCAGTGGCTTGCAATAGTCGTAACCATCCGAATCCCGACCGAGCCGCAGGGGTTCATGTATCGTTCGTAAAATTTCATGGAGGCTGCAGAGGTTCTTTTGAGTAAGTTCATAAACCTCATCATCAATCCGCTGATCCTCGTGGTCTTCGCGGCGGGTTTTTTCATGTTCGTCTGGGGCCTCGTGCAATTCATCCTTGACCTCGACGAGGGTGCACATCGGGCGGAGGGTATCGAGCACATGAAGTGGGGTATCGTGGGGATGTTCGTGATGGTCTCGGTCTACGGCATCATCGCGCTCTTGAGCAACACCTTCGGTCTCGGCGTCGATCCGTACACCGGCCGCATAGATTCTCCCGACATGTCGGGCTTGGAAAGCATCTACCCGCCGTCCTTCAATAGCCGGTGAGGAATCGGTCGAAAGCGCCCATAAGCTCTCGGAGCGGGGCGAATTGTGCGCCGGATACGAATACGTGGTCGTCGACCGCACACACGGGGAGTATCTTCGATGAGGTGCTAGTGATGAATGCGGCGTCGTACAGCTGAAAATCAGCCAGTAGGATGTCTCTTTCCTCGATGGCAAAGCCTATTTCTCCGGCGACTTTCAGCGCAAATTTTCGCGCGACACCAAGCAGAATATCGCTCTCCCGCGGCGTGAAGATGGTGCGGCCCTTCATGCAGAAAAAATTGGTGCGTGTGCCTTCGGTCACATAGCCTCTGCTGTTAACGAGAAGCGCGTCGTAGGCGCCTGCCGCCTGCGCCTTGCGGTATGCGAGAAAACTGCCGAGCATATTGAGCGTCTTTGCGTGGGGGTAGAGGCGTTCATACTCACAGGTGATGAGCGTCGCGCCGCTCGAGTAGAGTTTTTTGTCCGGAAATAGCGGATTGAGGCAGAGAATAAAAAGCGACGCGTCTTTTGCGGCACGGCCGCCGACCAAAAGAATTTTGATGTTGCACGTACCGGCACCGTTCTTCTCAACGAGTTCGGAAATATGCGAGTCAATAGACTGCGGCGAAAAGGGGTGTTCAAGCCCGATAATATCGGCGGAGTGCATGAGGCGCTCCAGATGGTCTTTGAGAAAATACGCGACGCCATTAGCAAGACGGACGCTCTCGTAGACCCCGAATCCGTACTGGTATTCGATATTCGAAAGGGGAATAGCCGCCTCGGCTATCGGCAGCACCTCCCCGTTCTTCGAAAAGTATTTGAAGTCCATAAGTGGGCAGAGGGAGACTCGAACTCCCAACCCTTGCGGGACCAGCTCCTAAGGCTAGCGCGTATACCAATTCCGCCATCTGCCCCTAACCCGCGTATCGTACCAGACTTTTGTCGTCACAAATATCTTTGCTGCCGTCGCAGCAAAGATTTTCTGACCACGACTCGCGGTTCGGCCAGCTGGCCTCACAACGCTCCGTCCCGGACTTGTAAACAAAAATAGCACGCAGGTGCTCTTTTTGTATCAAGTCCGCCCAGTTGGATTCGAACCAACGACCGTTCGCTTAAGAGGCGACTGCTCTACCAGCTGAGCTATGGGCGGTTTAGAGGATTGTACACGGAATTTATTCTTTGGAAACGAGTGTG
>JBBUAA010000072.1:0-6459 GCA_038061075.1 Patescibacteria group bacterium
GAAGCCCTTCGAGGCATTTACCAGACTCGTTGCATTAAATTCTTGAGACCAAGTTTCAAAAAATAAATCAATTTTATTTCGTATAAATTCCATAATGTTACATTATCATCATTATTACTATGTGAGAACCTCCGAGATTTCTGAAATAGAAATGGTGATTGGCGCGCCGAGACGCCCAAAGTGAAATTCTGTGCGGGCGGCGGGAGTCGGACCCGCGCTGACTGCTTGGAAGGCAGCCGTCATACCGTTAGACCACACCCGCATTCTTCGTCCCCAAAACTTCATCAGACCATGCCATTATCTTCCTTGCTAGGAAAACTCCGAAGCGCTTCTCGCCCAGACTATTGACACTTAGATGGGCCGTGCCGTGCGGAAGCTTCCCAGACTTAAAGGCTTTTTTGTCTTTACGCCAATCAACTATGGTCTTTAGAAATTGGCTCTCCGGAATGGTAGTCGTTTCCGACCAAAACTGCAAACTTTTTTCCTCATTGCAATCGGGATATGTATGCAAACGGATGCGCAAATTTTCTTTTTTTAAGCCCACGGCTTTAATAAACCACTTGATTAAGAGATTCACGATTGCTGGATTTGAATTTACAAAACACGTTTGCGAAGTTGATTTCGCTCCTTCCCCAATATACAGTCCGAGTCCCAGCATGAATAGATCGCGATGAGAAATGGCTTTGATGTCTGCGCTGGCCTCTTCCCTTGCTCGCCGGAAAGACTCCCTTTTCAATCTACTTTTTACTTCTCCGGAGGCGGCGCGAGCTTTGCCTATCCGTTCAATAGTTTCAAGGTTCGGGGTGTAAGGTATATCGGCAAGCCAAACTGCCAGTGTCCCTTTTGAGACTCCCACTGAAGCAGCGATGTGATTGTACGAGTGCCCCGCCTTTCTCAATTCTATGGCGGCCATCCTTGCGTGTACTTTCGTCACTTATATATATTAAGATAGCTGTTACTATTATCAAGGGTTCGATTGTGGAAAAGCTTGAGTAATTTTTGGATACGGCGTATATTCTCCAGTGAATGTCCCCCGCTACCCGTTCGCTCCTCGCCAACGCCGGCGCACTCGGCATCGTCGCCGTTGCTCTCATTCTCCTGATGAATACAAATCTCTCACGCCCCGCTCCCCTGCCGTCCACGGAGACTATCGCGACCACGACACCTGAGACACCGCAGGTCGCGGCTGCAGCAGGGGTGGAAAGCCCCGCTTCGTCCTCCCCCGCGTCAAAGGCACCTGCCAAAAAGGCCGCGGTCGTCCCCGTCCGACCGAAGATACGGGTCGCCTCGTCATCCCCATCCTCGACACCGGAAACCGGAACGACGACCGACTCTTCCGTAGTGCGTATTCAAGACCCGTACCCCTTTCCTCCGCGAACCTTCTCGCAAGTCAACGAAGAGGCGCGCGCCGCGCTCGTCAATATTCTCTGCGCACCCCGTTCGGGGAGTCTTCGCCCCATCTCGGGGTCGGGCGTCATTATCGATCCGCGGGGAGTCATCATCACCAACGCGCACGTCGCACAGTATGTCCTCCTCTCAGAGGACCCGCGGGTAGACCTGTCGTGCGTTATTCGTACCGGCGCTCCCGCCCGCACCATGTGGAGCGTTGAGGTGCTCTACATTCCGCCGGTGTGGGTAAAAGAACACGCCAAGGACCTCCTTGCCGATCACGCGACGGGCACGGGAGAGCACGATTATGCCCTTCTGCACGTCACCGGCCCCGCGACACAATCGTCCCTGCCACTGCCCGACCGATTCCCCGCACTTCCCGTGGACACCCGCGACGCCATCGGCTTTCTGGGTGACCTCACTCTAGTCGCAAGCTATCCGGCGGAGTTCATCGGCGGTATCGCGGCGCAATTCGACCTCTATCCCGCTTCCTCTGTCACGCCGATACAGGACCTCCTCACGTTCCGCACAAAAACGGTGGACCTCATTTCTTTGGGCGGGATTATCGAGGCGCAAAGCGGCTCCTCGGGCGGCGCCGTGGTCAACGCATGGGGGCGACTCATCGGCATCATAACGACTACGAGCGAAGGTAAAACGACCGCCGAGCGCGACCTGCGGGCCATCACGCTGAGCTACATCAACAGCGACCTTGCCGCGCAGTCGGGTTTCGACCTCGCGTTCATCCTCGGCGGCGACATTGCCGCGCAGGCCGCCGATTTCAAAGCGCGCGAAGCGCCCGCACTCAATCGCCTCCTCATCAACCAGCTCACACGCACTTCCCGCTGAGCGTGCTTGAAAACCTCTCTGGTCGGGGCGCCCAGAATCGGACTGGGTCTTCTTGCTCCCAAAGCAAGTGTACTACCGGTATACTACGCCCCGTTTTTCCTATCCTCATCGTGCAAAATTCTGTGACAATTCGCACATACCACTTCACACTTTTCTATCTCGTCGCTCAACCTCTGAAAACCAATTTCCCGCCGAAAACCACCTATCCCGAACAGTTTATCCTCTTTATTCCTATGATGGAAATCAAGAACTCTCGGATCCTTTACGCCGCACCGGTAGCAACCTTTTTTCTGCTTGTAATCAGAAAGCCATTCGTAATGTCGAGCGATCAGAGCCTTTTTCGTACCTCGATAGCAATCACGACATTTACGGCGACGATAGACCTTGGCCGGCGTAGTCAAAGCTACTCCAAACGCATCTTCAGGGTAAAGCCCGCCGCAGTACTTACAGCGTTTTCCAGACTCTTGCACAAACTTCAAGAGTAGCACACTTTGGGAGATAAAGAAAATCCCAAAAACGAAAAGGCCATCGGCATCACGCAACCTTAAAGGACGCCCAGTGATGAGTATCTGTCCTTTATGATGTCCTTTAGAATCAAAGGTTGTCTTCGAGGGCCTGCTCGAAAAGCCTGCAACGTGCCGTCCTCTTTTTCTCGTCCATAATCACTCCGACGACGTCGATCTGATATTCCCTCTCGTCCCCTTTCTCCTCCATGTACAGGGCTGCCGTCCTTGCGACTTTCCGCAGTTTGCTGTGGTGGACAAGTTCCTCCGGCCGATAGTCCATTTCACGTGAACCATCCATCTTGGATATTTCACGTGAAACTGCCTTGACCTCGACGAATCGCACCGTATTATCCTTGACCGCGATTATGTCAATTTCGCCCCATTTCCTGCGGTAATTGCGATCTATTACCTTGTACCCGCGGCCAGCGAGGAATTGACATGCAATGTCTTCACCTCCCCTTCCGACGTTCTTCCGTATGGCATCCGGAATCATTAAATCCCATTATATAGCCATAAAAGCTACACAAATCATGCTTCTCTGGGGATAGTCATCTGTTGGGCGCCATCCAAACCTTGGGTGGTTCACGTGAAAACATGGCAAAAGTGTTTCTTAAGAAACGTTTTTGGGGTCTGTCCTTCAGAAAAATCGGTCTTTTTAATAGAATATGGCTCTAAATATAGATTCTATAGCTAAAAAGGACGTCTTTAAGACCATTTTCCTGTCCTTTATCCACATATCCACAGAGTTGTCCACAGGTTGCGCAAAAAATATCCACTGGAAGCAGGTTTTATTGGAAATGTGCTAAGTCGCGGACGGTTGGCGGGGGGTTATTGTCTGATGTCCCTTAGAGTTTCAAAAAGAACACCCTCGAAAAAATCACGTTCCTTGCGTATAACAACACGTTTTGTCCCTTGACTGTAATACCGCCTCCGTACTAGCGTGAGGCCATTATGAAAACAAACACAGCGATCCGCTTTTTGCTCTTTACGCTCCTTTTCGCTCTTACCACGGTTCTCGTCAGTTTCATTACTATTCCGAAGCAAACATCTGCGGCTGAACTTTCGGCACAGACGGCTCAAGTCCTGCCTCCGGGAGGCTCCGCCTGCGCACCTTTAGCAGTATCAGGGTTCACTCCGTACGTGTACGGCAGCTCCCTCCACTCGTTCGAATTTTATGTGCAGGACAGCTCGTACGTAGCCCTCATCGGCTCGGTAGGGGGGACTTCCATTCCGTTCAATACAATGACGCGGCGGGCGGGCCCGTCCGGCAGCGTGCAGGTCCATGTGGACGTAGCGACAACGCCGGTAGTCGGCACCTTGCCTATAGCCGTAACCCTGCTCTCGGCGAAGGGGTCCGGTCAGCCTGTCTGCATTTCGGTCGTCACGGCCACTGTTCAATCGTCCGGAGGCGTTGCGGTCATTACACCGATCTCACCGTCGCCCGTCATCACCCCGACTCCGCCGGCCCCTGCGCCCGCTCCGGCCAAACCGGCACCGACGACTAGCGCGCCGGCAAAGGCGACGCCCACTCCCGCAACCGCGGGTGTCGTGACGACGTCACCTCTGCTCGCAAGCATCCAAAACAGTCTTCACAACGCCTGTGTGGCGGACGGGGGAGCGGTGCGTATATGGTTCTTCCTGCTCGCGGTGTACGCGCTTATCGTAATCGCGGCTCTCTTCTGGAGGCCGTCACAGGTCCCGCCTGCATACGGTAAAGAATGGGTCGCCGGTGCTATTACCATCCCGTTCATACTCCTCTTCGGCTTCTGGTACTTCGTGGAAAGCTGCCGCATAAGCCCGTGGGTACCCGCCATCGCGGTCCTCATCGCGCTCGTCGGTCTCGCCGCAGCGTTCTGGAACGACCGCGGTAGCCTGACGGTAATCTCGCTACCCGCTGCCCGGAAATAAATTTTGTTGACGATTTCCCGCTTCACGCACGCAGTGCAAAGGCACTGCGTGCGCTTGGGCGTGCCTGTCGAGTTGATGGGAAAGAAATACTATGCGAGTATGTGAGGCGTCTGCGGGCATGGCTTCGGTGGATGATACTGTCGCCAATTCCGTCGAATAGTAGCGAAGTTGCTTCTTTCAGAAAATAGAGTTGCCTGCGGGCATGGTTTAGTGGTAGAACGCGACCTTGCCAAGGTCGAAGCGGGGTTTCGATTACCCCTGCCCGCACAGAAAATTCCTAGTGCTCCCGCCAGGATTCGAACCTGGAACGACAGTTCCGAAGACTGCTGTGATATCCGTTTCACCACGGGAGCAAACAACAATCATACGCTACAATGAATCTAATGAAAAAGGAACTCCCGGTACCCGGGGAAGTGAGCGCACTTTGCAAAACGCTTCGGGACGCGGGGTTTGAAGCCTATCTCGTCGGCGGGTGCGTACGCGACCTGCTTATCGGGCGCGAGCCGAAGGATTGGGATATCACAACCAACGCGAAGCCGGAGGAAATACAGAAATTATTCGAAGAGACATTCTACGAGAACGATTTCGGTACCGTGGGCGTCGTGACGGACTCAAGCGACCCGCGGCGCAAGGTCATCGAGATAACGCCGTACCGCATAGAAGGGAAGTACTCGAATGCGCGGCATCCCGACGAAGTGACCTTCAGCGAAAAACTCGAGGACGACCTCAGGCGCCGCGACTTTACCATCAATGCGATCGCATACGATCCGGCGACGGGCTCGCTCGTCGACATGCACGGAGGGCGCGAGGATATGAAGCGCAAGCTCATCGCGGCCGTGGGCGACCCGAACGAGCGTTTCAAGGAAGACGCGCTTCGTATGTTGCGCGCGGTGCGCATTTCCGCCGAGCTCGATTTTGCGATAGAGACGAAAACCGCCGCGGCCATCGCAGAGGACGCCGCACTGCTTGAAAAAATATCGCGCGAGCGGGTGCGTGATGAATTTTCGCGCATCCTCATGAGTCCGCGGCCCATGCAAGCCTTGTACGTGTCGCAAAAACTCGGCATCCTGCGATACGTCATTCCAGAGCTCGAGGGGGCGATAGGCATCGCCCAGAATCAGGCGCATTCGTTCGACGTGTTCGAGCACTTGCTGCGTTCCCTGCAGGCGGCGGCAGATAAAGAGTGGCCGTTCGAGGTGCGCCTCGCCGCGCTCCTCCACGACATCGGCAAGCCCGCAACGCGCCGCTGGTCGGATGAGAAAAAAGACTGGACCTTCCACGGCCACGAAGTGGTGGGCGCAAGAATGGCCAAGGAGATTATGAGAGACCTCCGCCTGCCGCAGGAGACGATTACTGTAGTGCACACGCTCATCCGCTGGCACATGTTCTTCTCCGACCCCGACAAGGTCACGCTCTCCGCGGTGCGGCGCATCATCACGAATGTGGGAGTGGACCACATCAAAGACCTGCTCAATCTCCGCATCTGCGACCGAGTGGGTACGGGGAGGCCCAAGGAGCAGCCCTTCCGGCTCCGCAAGTACATGTCGATGGTGGATGAGGCGATGCGCGACCCCGTAACGGTGGCACTGCTGAAAGTAAACGGCACGCGCCTCATCGAGCTCGGCGAGGCCGCGGGACCGCGTATCGGATGGATACTCCACGCGCTTCTTGAGGAAGTGTTGGATGACCCGAAGAAAAATACACAGGCATATCTGGAAGGCCGTGCAAAAGAATTAGCAAAGCTGCCGGAAAAAGAATTGCGTGGGCTTGGCGAAGAGGGAAAAGACCGGAAAGCGGAGGAAGACGACGC
>JBBUAA010000072.1:6559-20553 GCA_038061075.1 Patescibacteria group bacterium
ACGCCGCGCCACACGTATGTATTGAAAAACCGTTGGTCGGTCTTCACGAGGAAGGTGAGAACAACGCCGACAACAATCGCCGCTTCAAGGGTTTCCCGGAAAGTTATGAGCAGGGGGACGAGCATATCGACGAAGGCTACCACAGTCGTCTGATATGTGTCTAGATTTTTTTAGGAATTAAGGGTCTTCGGCGGTCGGGAACGGAAAAAATATTTTGTATGTCCGAGACGGAAAAGCCAAAAGGCCGCCCCCAGAGGGGGCACGCGTACATCTCTATGAGACGTGTGCCCATCACTGGAAAACGGCCTTGATCGCCCGGCGCCTGGAGTTTTTAGGACGTAACGAGGGCACTATTCCTATAATTTTGGATGCTATGCATCCTGTAGGTGTTGTGTGCCTGTTTGACATCCTGGGCGTATAGCCCTTCTTGCTCCTTGTTTCTCGTTGGCAAGAACGGAGTCCCTGCTGTTTGAGTGTTGGAGAGCTTGAATGAAAGATCTTGGCGCGAAGCTATGGAAGGATCAAAGCGCGCAGCTTTAATCCCTGTCCGTAAGAATACATGCATAAAGGACATTGTAAAGGACAGGGTGGGGATATCGCCCAAAATGGGGTGTCCTTTAGACCTACAGGCAGAAAATGGCTAAAAATCGAACTCCAATGCGATGGGGCAGTGGTCGGAGCCGTACACGTCCGCATGGATTGTGGCAGCCCGCACCCTCGGCACAAGGCTCCGGCTCACAAAGAAATAGTCAATCCTCCAGCCCACGTTGCGCGCCCGTGCATTGGCAAAGTGGCTCCACCACGTGTAGTGGCCGTTACCTTTGGTGAAATGTCTGAAAATATCTACAAAACCGGCTGCAATGAGGGCGTCAATACCCGAACGCTCCTCCTTCGTGAAGCCCTTCTTGCCCTCGTTTGGCTTCGGGTTTGCAAGATCATCGGGAGCATGGGCAACGTTCAGATCTCCGCATAAAATAACGGGTTTTTTCTTCTCCAACTGCCTGCAATAGGCCAAAAAGGCGGGGTCCCAGTGCTTGTGGCGAAGGGCAAGACGGCTTAGGTCGTCCTTTGCGTTGGGAGTGTAGACCGTTACGACGAAAAAATCCTTAAATTCAAGGGCGATAACCCGCCCCTCCTTATTCGGGTCTCCGTACCCATCACCAGTCATGTCGTATTTCTTGAGTATGTCCTCCGGCAAGCCGAGTAATACGGCTACAGGCTTAGGTTTCGTGAAAATGGCCGTACCGCTGTACCCTTTGCGCGCCGTTGAGGAATTCCAATATTCCTCATATTCGGGAAGATCGACCTCGGATTGGTGCTCCTCTGCCTTGGTCTCTTGGAAGCATGCAATATCCGGTTTCACCTTGTCAAGAAAAGGTACGAGTGCCCCTTTTTTATGGACACTTCGGATACCGTTCACATTCCACGAGATGAGTTTCATGCAAACATCATACGTCGTAAGTACTGTAAGGCAAAAGTGCGTAAGCCGTCTTCTCCTATGTATGAAACATCCCATCAATAACGAGCAGATGCACCTTTTTGCGGGCCCGCACGAGCACGGACATCGCGAGTGGAGTGTGTTCAGGGCGGTGCGTGATGATTACGCCGGCATGTACCGCGTACACACGCCCCAAATCGCACGGGCACCGCGCTACCCCAACGCCGTCCACATCCGTCGACATGAGGACGCGCGCGCTCATCCCCATCCGCTCGTACTCCGCGGCGCGCACTAGTCAGCTTCTGCGTTTCCCCCCGAAGGACAGCAGAGCTGCCTACGGGGCAGGCGTGAAAAGCCTACTGCCTTCGTTTTCCGTGGAATGCTCGGTGCACTTCACGGAGATGTTTGTCGGTGACATGCGTGTAGACCTGCGTCGTCGCGATATTGGCGTGCCCGAGGAGCGCCTGCACTGAGCGGAGGTCGGCGCCGTTCTCCAAAAGGTCGGTCGCGAATGAGTGGCGGATGACGTGCGGCGTCACTTTGCGCGTGATGCCCGCATGAATGGCATATTGTTTTACCAATCGCTCGACAGAGCGGGGAGTGATGCGCGGCAGATCTTTTCCTTTTGCACCGGCTCTCCCGTAACTCACGAACAAGGCTTCCGACATGTCGCCTCGTTTTTTCAGATATTCAGCCACGGCTTTTTTTGCGGAAG
This sequence comes from Patescibacteria group bacterium, assembly GCA_038061075.1. Taxonomy (GTDB): domain Bacteria; phylum Patescibacteriota; class Minisyncoccia; order Phycocordibacterales; family UBA2100; genus UBA10103. The sequence goes on from JBBUAA010000072.1 coordinate 8,713, forward strand.
GGGAGAGAAAGACGACGCGCACCTTTTCGCCTTTTCCCCGCACCGAGAATTCATCGCGGGAGAGGTCGATATCCTGATTGAGGTTGCAGAGTTCGGAGACGCGCAGTCCCGTCGAGAAAAAAAGTTCGAGCATCGCGCGGTCCCGCAGCGCCGCGAGTTCATCCCCCGCGGGCGCTTTCATTATTCTGTTGAGTTCGTCGGCGGTGATGAGGTCGAGATCGCGACCGGCGGTCTTCGCCAGCTCGATGCGCTCGGGGTTCAATGATTCAATGTCGCGCTTGCGCAAAAATTTGAGGAACGCGCGCAGCGCGATGAGGTGATAATTCTGCGTGTTTTTCTTCATCGTGCCGGAGACGCCGCTTGAGCGGTTGAGCACGATGCGGAACTCGCGGACTACCTGCTCGGTAATGTCGGAAGGGGACTTCGCTTTTGCATACGTCAAAAAGCGATTGAGGTAGCGGTCGTAATTCTCGACCGTCTTCACGCTCCGCCCCCTCTCTATCTCGATGTATTCGAGGAATTGTGTTTTGAGCGATTTCAAGTCTGCGGCCATACGTCGCACAATATTGTACCACCCGTGGTTGCCCGTGATACATTCTCTCTATGGCACTCATCGTCAATAAAAAGTTGCCGGCGTTTGCATACTTGAAGCGCGAGCAGATATTCGAGATCTCCACCGAGCGCGCGAAGCGTCAGGACATCCGGCCGCTTGAGATAGGGATACTGAATCTCATGCCGAGCGCGGTCGTCGAACGGACAGAGTTTCAGCTCCTGCGACTCTTGGCAAACACTCCGCTCCAGATACGCCCGACCTTCGTCTACTTCGACGAACACAAATCGAATTCAAAGCAGGGCCACTTCGACGCGTTCTACAAAACCATCAGCGAGGTGAAGGCGCGCGGTCTCGACGGGCTCATCATCACGGGCGCAAATCTCGAAGAGTACGCTTTTGAGGATGTCCGCTACTGGAAAGAGTTTACGGAATTCCTCGACTGGGCGAAGAGGCATGTCACCTCGACCATTCTAAGCTGCTGGGCGGTGCATGCGGGACTCTACTACCATTACGGCATCCGTCCGCAAAAGTATGCGAAAAAGAAATTCGGTATTTTTCTCCACCGCGTCCATCACGAATCAGGCTCTCCGCTTCTCACGGGCATGGACGACGAGATATACCTCCCGCACTCGCGCTGGAGGGGAGTGGCGAGCCGCGATGTGAGGCGGCACAAAGAATTGGAGGTCCTCATCGACAACAAAGAGCTCGGTGCCCACCTCATCGTGGGGCGCAAAGGCCGCGAGATATATATGCAGGGGCATCCGGAATACGACCGCTCTGACATCGCGGAGGAATATTTCCGCGACAAGGCCGCGGGTATCCGCATCAACCGGCCGCTGAATTATTTTCCCGACGGCAACGAGAAAAAAACGCCCCTCAAGAATTGGGGCGCCAACGGGCAGGTCTTCTATTCCAACTGGATAAACTGGGTCTACCAGACGACCAACGTGGACATCAAAAAGCCCCTGATGGATTAGAACTGCGCCAGTATCGCTTCCATAATCCCTTTGTACAGGCGGCGCGCGAGGTCGAGCTGCTGCGGGTCGCGTTTTTCCTTGGTGACTTCAAATTCGACGTTCTTCCCCTTCATGTAAAGGGGTGAAAAACTCCACGTGCGAGCCGTGGATACTTCGCCCGTAATGTCCCAATCCCGTATATCAAAAGAAAAACTGCCGGTTCTGGCATCAGGACCACCTTTGATAGAAATGTTCAGCGACTTGTCTCTATCCAACCGGATAATATCCACGCCGACATTCACCGAACCTATCCGGAATCGTTTGAACCACACACCCGAATCAACGCCTTGGGGGAAATTCATCATATAGTCAACAAGTTTTTGTGCGAGCAACTTGCGCTCTTCCAATGTGCCCGGTTCATTCGCAAAAATCTCTTCTCCCGTGGCTTCTTGGCCTTTTGCGGAATTGCCGATGACCAGTGCCGCCGCACCAAGTCCCGCGCCAGCGAGTACCTGTCTGCGGTTCAAACCGCCTTTGGGTATTTCCGGCATTTTATCGGAACCATCCATAATTATTGTTGCGCAGAAAGACGCTTGATCCTTTCACGGACAATCGCAATCTTACGGTCAATATCAGCGAGTCTTTGGTCGAGAGTCATTTGCGGTTTTTTGGTAGCGACGACTGGTTCCTCTTCGAGGCAGAGGCTCTCCGCCAATATTGCCGCGTCAGTGAGTGGCGATTCCGCATCTCGCTTTTCTCCGCGCATAATCCAGTCATAATGCCATTCCAGGTTTCGTTTAATTTCTCCGATTTTTGATGCCATGTCGTCAAAGAATGAACCGTCGGATTGGCGATCCTTAATTTTTTCCAAAATCTTAAGCGAACCTTCGTAATGAACTCCTTCTTTTATGATGTCAAAATACATATTAAAAAGAGATAATCTGGAATCCTCATTGATCCCATCAGTAGACCATTCTTGGTCACTTTCTCGCTGAATAAGAATTTCGGCCATTCTGCGCACCTCATCGCGAGGGTTTGCAGACTTCTGTATTCTGTCACACTGATCAATCATCTCGACCAGTGCATTTTTAAATCCGGCTTGTTCCTTTGCATAGTGCGCTTGCGCTTCGGCCAGGATACCTCCCGGCAAGAACAACGGTTGCGCTTCAAGAATTGCTCCCCTCATGTCTTCGAGGCCCTTGAGTCTCCCCTCAAGATCTTCCACAATGTCGTGCAATTTTTCTTCACGACTTCTCTCCCACGGCTTTTTCGGAGTCTCGCTGGTCATACCTTTTATAGTAGCATCCGGCAATAGAAGACTGTTTATCGATTCACCCTACTTCAAATACTTTTCTTTTTCAGCTTGTTAAATCCCGATACTTCACAAAAATGTGAAGTATCGGGATGGGGAGGACGAGAGGGTGGGCCGGTGAGATTATTTCAGGTATTTCTTTTTCTTTAATTTGTCCGGCAAGTACGATTCTTTGTCGTACATTTCATACCCTTTGCCGTACTTCAACTCCTTCATCAACTTCGTCGGGGCATTGCGCACGCGCATCGGGATGGGGAGATTGCCGATTTTTTTTACATCTTCAAGCGCGGCAAAAACCGCGTTGTACGAGCGGCGGTCTTTTTTGCACTGCGCGAGGTAAGCGACGCCGTGCGCAAGATTTATCGTCGCCTCCGGATACCCTATTCTCTGCACCGCTTCGAAGACCGCGTTGGCGACGACGAGCGCGGTCGGCTGGGCGAGGCCGATATCCTCGCTCGCGAAAATGACCATGCGGCGCGCGATGAATTTGGGGTCTTCGCCCGCGTCCACCATGCGCGCGAGATAGTAGAGCGCGGCATCGGGTTGCGATGCGCGCATGGACTTAATAAATGCGGAGATAGTGTTGTAGTGCTCCTCGCCTTTTTTGTCGTAGCGCAGATGTTTTGATTGGATCGCCTCCTTCAGATTTTCGAGTGTTATCTTCCCGTAGAGCGCCCGTGTCGTTTCGAGCGTCGTTATCGCCTGCCGCGCGTCGCCGCCCGCCATTCTAAAGAGCCAGTCTTTCGCGTCCTTGGGAATTTTGAGTTTCGTGCGCTGCAGTATCTGCGCCATCTCTTTTTCGTTGTGTTCGTTCAGGACAAATACGCGGCAACGTGAGAGGAGCGGGGAGATAATTTCGAACGAAGGATTCTCGGTGGTCGCGCCGATGAGCGTGATGTCGCCGCGCTCGACGAAGGGGAGAAGAAAATCCTGCTGTGCTTTGTTGAAGCGGTGTATCTCGTCTACAAAAAGGATCTTCGGCTTCCCAATTCTCAAGGACGGTCCTTGCGAATTTCGTCCGACAATTTTCTTTATGTCATCTTTTCCTGAGTCAACGGCGGACAATTCGTAGAAGTCGGTGCCGACCGCATTGGCGTAAATGCGCGCGAGCGTCGTCTTGCCGGAGCCCGGCGGGCCCCACAAGATGAACGAAAAGAGTTCTTTTTTCTCGATAGCGACGCGCAAGGGTTTGCCCGCACCCGTCAAATGGTCCTGCCCGACGAATTCATCAAGGGTCTTCGGGCGTATTTTTGATGCCAGCGGCTCCATGAAATGATTGTACTCTTTTCGGCTTGTTATCCACTATTGCGCATTTGCGCCAGTGCGCTATCGTAGTGTGTATATGAACGGAAAAACTATTTTGGTAGGGGTTGTTGTTATTATAATCGTCGCAATCGGAGGATATTTTGCTTATAAGAATTATGCGGGTACGGGAGCGCCTGCGGCGACCAATACCGGCACTCCGGCGACCGGTGAACAGGTCCAAGCGCAGGATGTGACCGTCGGCACCGGTGCCGAAGCCACCCCCGGCTCGGTCGTGTCGGTCCTCTACGTCGGAAAGTTCTCCGACGGGACCGTCTTTGACAGCTCGGCGGCGCATGGCAATGAACCGCTCGTCTTCACGCTCGGTGCACAGGGCCTCATCCCGGGGTTCCAGATAGGCGTCAACGGCATGAAAGTGGGGGGTGAACGCGTCATGGCGGTCCCGCCCTCTCTTGGGTACGGTTCCGCGGACGTGAAAGACCCCGCAGGAAAGGTCGTCATCCCCGCAAATTCGACCTTGATTTTCAACGTTAAATTGGTAAAGGTGGAGGCCGCGGGGACTACTGCTCCGGCGCCAGCCCAATAAAACCGGCGAAAAAAGCCAAAAGAGCTTGCAAAATAAGGGGGAATGTGATATCGTTCCCGCCATGCTCACGAAGCGCAAGAAGAGTAACGAGATCGCCAAAGGGCGGCGACACGACACGGATACCGGCTCTCCCGAGGTACAGGTGGCTATTTTGAGCCGTCGTATTGAGGAAATACAGGCTCATTTGGGCAAAAACCACAAGGACAAGCACTCCCGCCGCGGTCTTCTCGGGCTCGTCGCCGACCGCCGCAAGCATCTCAAGTACCTTGAAGTGAACAACAAGCGCGCCTACGGCAGCTTGCTCAAGAAACTCGGACTGAAGAGGTAGCTTCCAGCTGTCAGGTTTCAGCTTTCAGCGGAAATGCATCGGCGTTTCGGGTATACTGCCTGAGAGTGCCTGCGGCAGCATTGCTTTTATAAGAATTTATCAAGTTTCTTTTTTAATACTGAAAGCTGACAGCTAGAAGCTGAAAGCTACCCCTTATGGCCATCATCAAACATTCAGAGCAGCGCGTGGGCGTCTTCATCGACACGCAAAACCTCTACCACAGCGCGAAGAACATCTACCATGCGCGTGTCAATTTCGGCAACGTCCTGAAAGACGCCGTCGCCGGCCGGCGCCTCATCCGCTCGCGCGCGTACGCCGTCACCACCGAGTCGGGCGAGGAAAAGGGATTTTTCGACGCTTTGGAGAAGATCGGTGTCGAGATGCGGACCAAAGACCTGCAGATATTCGCGGGCGGCGCAAAAAAAGCCGACTGGGATGTCGGGCTCGCGGTGGATGCGATTACCGCGTCGCCCAAACTCGACACCGTGATACTTCTGACCGGCGACGGCGACTTCGTGCCTCTCGTGCGCTATCTGCAAAACCACGGCGGCTGCCAAGTGGAAGTCGTGAGCTTCGGACGCTCCAGTTCGCTGAAGCTCAAAGAGGCAGCCGACGACTTTTTAGACCTCGATCAGGACCCGCGCCGCTATCTTTTGAACTACCGCCCCGTGCGCAAGGGCGGCAATGCGCGCGCCCACTCGGAATTGCACGCGGACCCGGAGGCTTCCGAGATCGGAAAGATGACGGATGTTGAGTGACGTTCAGCCCAAAGGGGCGGGCCGCCGCATTTCCCTTCGCGAGGAGATGTAGGCGAGCACAATGAATACGAGTCCGATGAGGCCGGTCACGGCCTCCGGCACATGTACGAAAATGGTCGTGAGCATCGCGAGCGCCAATCCGAAGATGGCCCAGTGCGCGCCGTGCTCCAGATAGATGAGCGTGTCGAGGGTCTTCGCACGTACCAGTGCGACCGTAAATGCGCGCACGAAAATTGCGCCGATACCGAGGCCTGCGATGATGATGGGGAGCGATGAGGTGATGGCGAACGCGCCGACGACACCGTCGAGCGAGAACGCCGCATCCAAGACGTTGAGATAGACGAAGAGCACTGTGCCGGCCGCCGCGACGCTCGCCCCGCCAAAGGCGGGGCTCGCGCCCGCCTGCATTTCAAAGGATTGGGCGATACCTTCTATCACGATGAAAAGCACGACGCCGATAATTCCGGAAATCAGTATCGCGGAAGCTTCAAGAGGCACGAGGAATGCGCATGCCAAAAGTACGAGGAGGGTCAACGCGACCTCAATGGCCTCGATACCGCCCCAACGTGAAAGATACCGTTCGATTATCGCTATCCAGTGCACCGTCTTCCTGTCATTGAAAAAATATTTTAGCGACACCATGAAAAGGAAGGCGCTGCCGAAGGCCGCTATGGCCACATGAGCGTCTTCAAGGTAGTGACCGTACTGTGTCGGATCGAAGAGCGCAAGATTCAATACGGCGAGCGGTGCCAATCCCGCCGCCGCGGCAACGATGAATATCGGCAGCACGAAGCGCGTCCCGAATACCGCGACGGGAATACCCCACTGGAGGAATCTTCGCTGCCAACGCGCATCCATGCGCGCCAAGACTTTGGCGTTCACGACCGCGTTGTCGAACGAGAGCGTCGTTTCGAGGACGGCCAAGAGGACGACCAGAAAGAGTGCTTGCATGCCTCCCCACACAAACGCCGCGACGCCTACGGCAATCGACACGACGGCGGGAAAAATGAATACGCCCATAGATGCCATGCATCGTAGCATAATCGGTGCCGTGCTAGCATTTGACTGTGGCGTTGGAGAAAAAAGGCAATAATCGTTCAAACATGCTCAAGGCGGGCTTGGTTGCGGCCCAAATGCTGTCACCTTTTTCGCACGGCAAAATCGAGGCCGCCGAAATTCCGCGTACGGCAACATGGGAACAGGGCGCCTTGGAACTGGCTCAAAGTGCCAAGGAAAAGCCTGTTGAATACGGTGCAACGTTTCTCTCTTATACGGACGGCACCAACGATTGGCTGCCTACAAATGCCGGGGAGGCGGCCCGAACCGATTCGAATATTTATTTACGTAAAAATCTTCTAGAAACATATTCCCGAAATAAGAAAATCGCCTACGCATGCAATATACACACACATCCTCCCGATACTGTGAGAGAAGCACCCCGCGACGCCAAACCTCCCTTTATTCCGCCTTCCAAACAGGACATCAGCGCCGCTTACTCCATGAATAGCATCCTCGGGATGCATGTTGGTGCGCAGAGTCTGTCATTTGCCGTATTTGATCCTAAAGGCATATGGTACTACCGTGCCTTAAACGATAACGAACTTCGAAAAAAACCGGCGCTCTGGAACAAAATCGAGCGGCGGCGCGAACTCGAGAAAGATTTCATGGCGAGAGAACGAGCCGTTTTGAATATCGTGTACTCACTCGACGATAAAACCACGCTTCAGGCTGCTCAACATTTGCCTGCGAAAGTTCGGGCGTCGATCGAGCCGCAGAACACGAGTCATCCCGGAGTCCTTGGCACATACATCAAAGAACATTTGGTCGGTATGGATAGAGAAAACTTGAGTAAAGAAATACTGAACTTGATGCCGTCCGGAAAACAACGTGAGTTGGAGGGTATATATACAGTCGGAAGCGAACTTCGTTCTTTGGAGGACTTCTTTAGTGGTAGAGCATCGGCTGCCGACGGAATTGCATACAACATTCGCAAGAACAGCGCCACGATGGATGATTTCGATTTTGAAGTTGTGTATCCGGCGCTACAAAAAATGTACGAGCAAGATCTTTTAGCAAAAATCAGGTTCGTTCCTTATGAACAGGTAGCAGGCGAGCCGCCATGCGCGGGGCCGGATTACGTGTCGGAAAAGAAATAGCGCGAAAAAAGGATTGTGGTATAGTGCCCCCATACAAGATAATCGTGGTGTTTGGATAGGCAGATTTCGCAGTAGTTCTCTGAAACCCCGCAGTAGAGTCCTCAATTTTTGATTACGCTGTCGAAAAGATTCGATGCCGTAATCAGGAATTGAGCTGTCTACGCGGGATACGTTGGACTCACTGCGGGGCAGGTCCGGACATCACCAAAAGACAATGGAAAAGAAGGTGTACTCCCTCGATATCGGGGGAAAGACGATGTCCGCCGAGTTCAACGACTGGGCGGATCAGGCGAACGGTTCGGTATTATTCCGCTACGGCAACAGTGCCGTCCTTGCGACCGCGGTGATGGGCTCGAAAGAATCAAACCTCGATTACTTTCCGCTCTCTGTGGAATACGAGGAGAAATTTTACGCCGCGGGCGCGATACTAGGGAGCCGATTCATGCGCCGTGAGGGCCGCCCCTCGGACGAGGCGGTACTCTCCGGCCGCATCGTAGACCGCACTATCAGGCCGCTCTTCCCGAAGGGTCTGAAGCGCGATGTGCAGGTCATCATCTCCGTTATCTCTCTTGAGGATTACGACGCGGACATCCTCGCGGTCAATGCCGCCTCGCTCGCGCTCGCCACATCGAACATCCCGTGGAAGGGACCGGTATCGGCGGTGCGCATCGGCATCGAGGACGGCAGCGAAGAGCTCATCGTCAATCCGACCTACGGCCAGCGCAGCGAGGAATTGCCGCCCAAGGCGCGCATGGACCTCACTGTTTCCGGTAAGGACGGTCTCGTCAACATGATAGAGGTCAACGCGCGTGAGGTCACGGAGTCTGTACTCGACAAGGCTCTTGCGAAGGCAAGTGGGGAGATAGAAAAAATACAGGCATGGCAGAAGACTATCGTCGCCGAACAGGGAAAAACAAAGAAGGAATTCACCGCACCCGATGTCACCCCTGAAGTCGAGGCGTTATTTGCAGAGATAACCGAGCCGAAATTGAAGGCTCTGAACGGCATCATGTCCAAGGAGGTATTCGGCGAAATGAAATTGGAATGGGCGACGGAGGCCATTCTGAAATTCCCCGATATGAAACCGCAACTGCTCGACGGGTACCTCGAACTCCGCGTCGATGAATACGTACATGACCTTTGCATCCTCGAAGGGAAGCGCGTGGACGGCCGTGCGCTCGACGAGGTACGCTCGCTGCGCGCGCAGGCAGGCGGTATTTCTCCCATCATCCACGGCACGGGCCTCTTCTTCCGCGGACAGACTCACGTCTTGGCGGCGCTCACGCTCGGCGGCCCCGGCGATGCACAGCTCCTCGACACCATTGAATTCCAAGACACTAAGAAAACATTCATGCTCCACTATAATTTCCCGCCGTTTTCGGTGGGAGAGACTGGTCGCGTGGGCGGATTCAACCGCCGCATGACGGGACACGGTGCGCTCGCGGAAAAATCTTTGCGCGCGGTCCTGCCGACAAAAGACGTTTTCCCTTACACTATCCGCATCGTCTCCGAATGTCTCGCCTCGAACGGTTCGACCTCGATGGCGACGGTTTGTGCGGGAACGATCGCGCTCATGGATGCGGGGGTTCCCATCACGCGCCCCGTCGCGGGCATCGCGATGGGCCTTATGTCCGACGCCAAAGCGGGCGTCTACAAAGTGCTGACCGACATTCAAGGACCGGAAGACCACCACGGCGATATGGACTTCAAAGTCGCCGGTACGTCGGAGGGTGTCACGGGAGTACAGATGGACGTGAAGGTGGACGGCGTACCGCTTACGGTTCTCACGGAAGCGTTCGCTCAGGCTAGAAAAGCGCGTCTACAGATCCTCGACGTCATCACGAAAGAAATAGCGGCACCGCGCGCCGATATCAGCGAGCGCGCGCCGAAAATCCTTACCATCATCGTCAAGAAAGACCAGATAGGGCTCGTCATCGGCCCCGGCGGCAAAACCATCAACGGTATCCGCGAGCGCACGAAATGCGACGATATCACCATCGAAGAGGACGGGACGATATTCATCACCGGCAAAAGCGGTACCGCCGAAACGGCGTTCAAGGAGATCAACGACCTCACCCGCGAATACATGGTGGGCGAGCGCTTCGAAGGGCCGGTCGTGCGCATGCTCGACTTCGGCGCGTTCGTGAAGATCGGGCCGAACACCGACGGCTTGGTGCACGTATCGGAGATAGCGCCGTTCCGCATCGACAAGATATCCGACGCGGTCGCCATCGGCGACATTGTACCCGTCGTCATCAAGGAGATCGACGAGAAAGGACGCTATAATCTCTCTATCAAGGCTGCCGATCCGGACTTCGCCTCACGGAAGGGGTTGAAGCCGAGCGCGGGCGGCGGAGATTATGGACGACAAAACAACAGCGAACGACCGAGACGCAGGATCTGATAAGTCGGACACCGACAAAAAGGTCGCTCCCGCGAGTGCGCCGACTGCGCCTACGCAAGAGCCCGAAGCGGTAATACTCGAGGAGACCATCACGCGACCCGCCCCCGCGAAGCCGGCGCTTCAACCGATACCGCCCGCCGTACCTCCTCCGGTGCAAGCCGGGCCGCCGGCGCCGACTCTCGGCGATTTCATCCCGTCGGACCTGAAGGAGGCATCCCTGCCGGCGTCCGCCGAGCCGGCTCCGTCACCGACTCCTGCTCCTCCGCCAATTCCCGTGGTGCGAAAAATCCCGCTTGCGGTCCCGACGATTACGCCGCCCATACCGGAGACGCCATCCGCTCCGGTGCCGGCAGTTGCAAAACCGGAAGCGGGGACCATCCGCGGCGACATCGCGCATTTGTTGGAGGGCATCAAACTCCCCGAACGGCGCGACTTGCAAAATACTCAAAGCACGGGGGAGACAAAGCCGGCCCATACCTACGACACCTCGCCCGGCGCCGTCATCTCCGAAGAAAAACGGGACGAACCGCACAAAGACGGGCCATCCATTCCATCGCGGGCACAAGAACCGTCGCCGAAGACCGCTTCCGGCGAAGCGACTTCGTTCACGGCACCGCTCCATACGCTGAAAAGCGACTTGCAGGAGATTGTGCGCGTAAAAAAAGTGTCGCTCGTACGCGCCGTCGCGCTTGAGCAGGATAAGCGGCGCGGAAGCCGGAACGCGGAGGCCAATATCGCACCGCGCCGTTCGGGGCGGGTCTTCGGCACACTGTTTGCCGTGGGACTCCTCGTCGGTCTCGGCGTAGCAGCGCTCTTCGGCGTATACACCATCATGCAGCAGCGGGGCGGCTCGGCATCCGGAGCACCTCAGGGTCCCTCCCTCCTCTTCGCGGAAACGACCGTGCCGCTGTCCCTCACGGACCTCTCTTCGCTTGACCTCAAACGCCTCTTGGCGCAGGTGCGCACGAGCGGAGGCGCGACGCTCGGTTCCATTACGAATATCGTTCCCGTTGTTTCCGTGCGGAATGAGGATGGTACGGAGTCTCTGTCTGCGGCATCGTTGGGTGAATTTCTCGCCGCATTAGGCACCCATGCCCCGCCGGACCTGCTTCGGGCTCTCGGAAACGAATTCTTTTTGGGATTGCATACGGTGGATGAGAACGCGCCGCTTTTGGTCATACCCGTCACTTCCTACGAGCGCGCCTTCGCCGGCATGCTCGCTTGGGAAGGCGCGATGAATGTGGACCTCTCCCCCTTCTTCACTGCCGTCCCCGACCAAATAGCGGGGCCGGGCGGCTTGCCGCAGAAACGCCAGTTCGAAGACCTCGTCATGCGCAATTACGATGTGCGGGCGCTCAAGAACGACGCGGGAGGCATCGAGCTCTACTATTCATTCCCGACGCAAAATATCCTTATCATCGGAGAAAGCCCGTATTCTTTCACCGAGATCTTGAGTCGCCTGCGCGCGGAGCGCAAACTTTGAATATAAAATATAAAGTAGCAAATAGTAAATCGGGATTCCCGC
>JBBUAA010000073.1:0-2417 GCA_038061075.1 Patescibacteria group bacterium
GTGGACGACAAAGACCTCATCGACCTCGTCGAAGAGGAAGTCCGCGAATTGCTCGAGAAGCAGGGCTTCGACGGCAAGAATACGCCCATCATCCGCGGTTCGGGCCTCAAAGCGCTTGAGAATCCCGCACAAGGCAATGAATGGAGCGACAAGATAATGGAGCTCGTCAAAGCACTCGACGAGTACATTCCGCAGCCGGTACGCGAACTCGACAAGCCCTTCCTCATGCCAATCGAAGACGTCTTCTCTATCGAAGGCCGCGGCACCGTGGTCACGGGCCGCATCGAACGCGGTATCGTAAAAGTCGGCGAAGAGATCGAGATCGTCGGTATCAAGGACACCGCCAAGACGACGGTGACCGGCGTCGAAATGTTCAACAAATCACTGCAGGAAGGACAAGCCGGCGACAACGCGGGAGTCCTTCTGCGCGGCACGAAGAAAGAAGACGTGCACCGCGGGCAGGTGCTCTGCAAGCCGGGCTCTGTGAAGCCGCACACCGAATTTGAGTCGGAAGTGTACATCCTGACCAAGGAAGAGGGCGGCCGTCACACACCGTTCTTCACGGGCTACAAGCCGCAATTCTACGTCCGCACCACCGACGTCACGGGTGAAGTGACGCTCAAGGAGGGTGTGGAAATGGTCATGCCGGGCGACACCGTCACCTTCAAGGTGAAGCTCGTCGCGCCTATCGCCATGGAAGACCAGATGCGTTTCGCCATCCGCGAGGGTGGCAAGACGGTCGGCGCAGGTGTCGTGACGAAAGTAGTTGCTTAATTCACTCTTGAATTGAGACAAAGAAAACCCCGCCCAACCCAGTAGGTCATTCTACTGAATGAGGCGGGGTTTTCTCGTGCGGTATCATCTGAACAGGTCGGAGTGTGTTCCAGTGGCAGCGAGGAGTACTGTATCGTCAGACGCATCGTAAATCAAAAGCCAATCAGGACCGATGTGACATTCCCAAAATCCCAACCAATCCCCGGTAAGTTTATGGGGTCGAGCATTTGCGGGAAGCGGCTCGCCCGTTCGTAACATCGTAACGATTGCATCAATCTTGGCGCGGTCCCAGCCACGTTTTCTGGCCCGCCTGATATCTTTCTTGAAACTTCCAACAAGCTCAAGTTTTTTCACCAGAGAATTCTAGCGCTCTTTCTCGAGTTCATCAAAGATTTCTTTTGTAGCGCCGGTGTATACTTTGCCCTTGTCGGCTCGCAGATCAGCGATCGCCTTTCTCGTCCTCTTATTCGGTATCCGCACCTCGAAGGGAAGTCCCTCATGCAAAACAACCTGCTGGAGGAACATACCGACTGCATCAGACGTTTTGACACCAACGCGCTTCAGCACCTTTTCGGCATTTTTCTTTAGCTCGTTCTCGACGCGGGCGTTTATGTACGCTGTTTTAGCCATATACGCCAATGTATCACATTCGTGTTACACGTCAAGCTCGTCGCGCCTATCGCCATGGAAGACCAGATGCGTTTCGCCATCCGCACTGCGCCCTCCGAAGCTTTAGCGAAGGAGGGAGGGTGGCAAGACGGCCGGCGCAGGCGTGGTAACGAAAATTGCTGCTTAATTCACTCTTGAATTGAGACAGAGAAAACCCGCCCTTGTGGCGGGTTTTCTTGTAATACAATGGAGGAATGAACGACCAACTGAAGTGGACGCCCTCTCCGCCCCTTACCCCCGAAAGGGAAAGACCTTCTCCGGAGCCGTTGAAAGAGAAAAAGAGCGTCGGCTGGCTACTTCGCAGCATCGGCTACTCGGCAGTTATCTTCGCAGATCCAAAAGTCGGAATAAATATCGCAACGTCAGATGACACTTTCTCCGACGCGCTCGCCAGGGCTCGGGAGAAAACCCCCGAACTTTTTGGAGACCCCGACAGCGAGACTATGTATGTGGGGGACAAGGAAGAGATAGAGGGTCTCTATCATACCGTCGGGCTCAAACCCGTTGAAATTATCTTGGGAGAAAACAGGCGGCTCACGCTCCTGTCAGTAACCGAGCGCAGTGGGTCGTTCGCCTTTAATATATGCCTCTCGGGGAAACCTGAACTCACGCAAGTGATAACCGTTGAGGCATTGAACGATTTGCACCCTCGAGCCGCGCTCTAATCAAAAAACGCCTCAAAAACCGCAAAAATTAGCAACCCAGAAAACCCGCCCAACCCAGTAGGTCATTCTCCTGAATGAGGCGGGTTTTCTCCTGTGTTAAAATTCCCCTTGTCTTCAGAGTCTCAAATCGACTATGATGAAGCTTTTATTCCCGCGCCACTTTCAACACAGGATGATGGAACGTGGCATCGATGTTGACCATATAAAAAGAGCCATCAAAACCCCCGATTTTACAGAGCCGACATTTCAGGGTAGAATCCTCGTCCGTAAGGAAATTGACAAGGATCGCGTCATAGAAGTTATATACTA
>JBBUAA010000074.1:0-3349 GCA_038061075.1 Patescibacteria group bacterium
GGGAAGCCGAGTGTTTGTGCGTAGCGATATGCCGCGTGAACATTGCGCTTAGAGCCGATTGCCCCACACCACTCATCCGAGAAGAACGACTTTCCGCGCACGGTCGGGTAGCCCATCTTGCGCATGAAGAAATTTGCGTAGTCTTTATCCTTCGCGATGTCGGATGCGCCGACGGGATTGAGGTCCAATGTGTTGTACCGGAAGTAAGATTTCCCTCCGTTATCGAACTGTATCTGACCCGCGATTTTCCACTCCGGCTCGAGTAGGACGCGCGCGCCGATGCGCGGCGCCAACCTCTTGAGCAGTCCCGCGAGGACCAGATGTTCGGATTTCTTCTTTACCCCGTTAGAAATTGCGCGAACTTGCTTTCGTCCGGGGCGGATACGTTTTCTAATGGGGCTCATGTGCGGTATCATGCCACAATGAAGAGCGATAGGAGCTTGACATTTCTCCAGAAGGTAGTATCATAGACCATGGCATACCGAATCGCAGTCTCCTCAAAAGTCGAAGATGCCCGCGCGCAGAGCCTTCTGCGCAATCTCAAAACCCTGTTTCCGCAAAGCGCCTTAGAAGGCGCTTCTTACGTTCAGGCCTATACCATCGATGCGAAATTGACTCCACAGGAGCTGCAGAGCGTGGCGGAGCGCCTCACGCACCCCGTTACCGAAACATATTCGATAGACAAGGTTCCCGCGCCAGACGGTTACTCGTGTGCGCTTGAGATAGGATATCTTCCCGGCGTCACCGACAACGTCGGACATACAGCAGGCCAGACGATAGAAGATTGTCTCGGCAGGAATCTTGCGGACGGGGGAGTGTACTCGTCGTACTTTTTGTTTCTCAACGGCAATATCACGGAGGAGGAAGCACGAAACATGGCGCGCGAGCTGCACAACCCGCTCATCGAGCGGGCGACCGTCTACGGCGAAGGTGCTGATTTCAAAATCATCGTACCGCGCGTTGAATTACATGAACACACAACGACCGACGAAGTGAATCTAGACGTTGATGATGTTGAGCTCGCGCGCATCGGCAAGGAGGGAATAAAAAATTCCAACGGCACGCGGCGCGGTCCGCTCTCGCTTTCGCTCAAGCAACTGCATGTGATACGCGACCACTTCAAGAAGCAAAAAAGGAATCCGACGGATATTGAATTGGAGTCACTTGCGCAAGCGTGGTCCGAGCATTGTAAGCACACGATATTCGCCGACCCGCTCGATGAGGTGAAGGAGGGGATTTACCGCCGCTACATCAAAGGTGCAACAGAAAAGATACGCAGGGCAAAAGGCAAGAAAGATTTCTGCGTCTCGGTCTTTAAGGATAATTCGGGCGCAATCGCATTTGATGAAAAATATTTAATTACGCACAAAGTGGAGACGCACAATTCTCCCTCAGGCCTCGACCCGTTCGGCGGTTCGGTGACCGCCATCGTCGGTGTGAATCGCGATTGTCTCGGATTCGGATTGAGTGCCAAGCCGATTGCCAACGTATACGGTTTTTGTGTCGCGGACCCGAATGACACGACAGAACTCTTCCGCGACCAAGCGAAGACGCAGCCGCTTCTCTCGCCGCGCCGCATTCTCGAAGGTGTTATCAGCGGCATCAATGCGGGCGGCAACCAGAGCGGCATTCCGACCCCGCTCGGATTCATCGCCGTGGACCCAAGTTATCGCGGCAAGCCGCTGGTATTCGGCGGTACCGTCGGTCTCATCCCGCGTAAAAGCTCTTCGAGCTCACGCGGCTCCGCCCGCAAGCTTTACGAAAAATGTGCCAAGCCGGGAGATTACATCGTGATGCTCGGCGGTCGCGTGGGGCTCGACGGCATCCACGGCGCCACCTTCTCTTCCGAATCGCTCTCAAGCGGCTCTCCCGCGACGGCGGTACAAATAGGCGACCCCATCACACAGAAGAAACTCTCGGACATGCTTGTACGCGAAGCGCGCGACAAGGGATTGTATTCGAGCATTACCGACGACGGCGCGGGTGGGCTTTCGGGCTCGGTAGGGGAAATGGCGCAAGAGAGCGGCGGCGCACTCGTCGATATCGAAAAAGTGCCGCTCAAGTATCACGGGCTCGCACCGTGGCAGATATGGCTCTCGGAATCACAGGAGCGCATGACGCTCGCGGTGCCCAAAGCGAAGTGGACGGCGTTCAAAAAGATATGCGACAGGCACGATGTTGAGGCTACGCGCATCGGAGAGTTCACCAAATCCAATCGCTGCGTTATCCGTTACAAGGGAAAAACTATTTTTGATATATCTCTCGATTTCCTCCACGAAGGCCGTCCTATCGAGCAACAGCGAAGCAAAGCACCAAATCGGGAGATACGATCTCCCGATATGAAACGGGAGATACGATCTCCCGACATCGCAAAAGTCGTTTTGGAAATGTTGGCGGGGCCGAACATCGGTTCGATATCTTTTGTATCGCAGCAGTACGACCACGAAGTGCAGGGGAGTTCGGTCACGAAGCCTCTGCAGGGCAAAGGTAGGGTGAATGCGGATGCGGGAGTGATTCAGCCGCTTTTCGACTCGCACAAAGGCGTCGTACTCTCGCACGGTTACGCCCCGTGGTATTCCGCGCTCGATACCTACGCGATGGCCGCCGCCGCTATCGATACGGCAGTACGCAACGCCATCGCAGCGGGAGCCTCGCGCGATTACCTCGCCATTCTCGACAATTTCTGCTGGTCGTCTTCGGAGAAACCGGAACGATTGTATGAGCTGAAGCAAGCGGCCAAAGCCTGTTACGACGTCGCGACCGCCTACGGGACGCCGTTCATTTCCGGCAAAGACAGCATGTTCAATGATTTCCGCGGGTACACTGCCGACGGCAAGCCGACTCATATCGCCGCACTCCCGACGCTCCTCGTATCTGCCATCGGCGTCATTCCTGATGTAGAGAAAGCGATGACCATTGACTTCAAGCAGGCAGGTGATGCCATTTACATTGTGGGCGAAACGAACAACGAGTTGGGTGCTTCCGAATATGGCGGGGTGGGTGCCGTTCCGGTGGTTGACGTAAAGAAGAATGCCGCCGCGTACGACGCGGTGTCATATGCTATACAAGGCTCGGAACATTCCAACATTCTCAAGAATGTTGGAATGTCAGGAATAGTCGCCTCCGCAATCGGCATTGGCCGTGGGGGGTTGGCGGTGGCGCTCGCAAAATCGTCAGTCGCCGGACAACTGGGCGCGAATGTTGACCTCTCGGATATTCCCGGCGGTGCACGAACTCCCGATGCAAAGCTTTTCTCCGAAAGTCAGGGACGCTTCACCATCTCCGTACGCAAGGGGAATGAAAAGAAATTCGAGGCAATGCTCAAAAAGGTTCCGTTCGCGCGCATCGG
>JBBUAA010000075.1:0-1672 GCA_038061075.1 Patescibacteria group bacterium
GGCGGGGGCTATTCCAACAGAACGCGTGCGACCAAATTCAACCCGACGGGCAAGCGCCGCCGACAGGTCAATTTGCAGACCAAGACCCTTTTCATCCCCGAACTCGGCAAAAAAGTGACCGTGACCGTTTCCGCAAAAGGATTGAAGACGATGAAAAAGCGAGGCGCATATCTCACACTGAAAGCTGCGGGTCTCGTTGCATAATCGGAAGTCGCGAAGGCGGCAGCGAAAAAATTCCTGTTGAGGACCTGTGCGAAAGTCCCGCAAATAGGAATTTTTTCTGCTGCTGCCGAGAATCCACACTTGTACATATGTACAAGTGTGGTAACGGTCATCTGCGAGAAACAGTGCGTCCGTCCGACACGAAGGTGACCGCGCCGTCTTTGCACGTATCAGACGTCGGGATACCGAAGCGCGCGAATAATTCCACTACCTCCTTGTGCGGATGCCCGTAGCTGTTGTCGCAGCCGCGCGAGAATACCGTGTACGAAGGAGCGACATAGCCGACGAATGCGAGAGCGGATGATGTGCGCGAACCGTGATGCCCCGCTTTCAGCACATCCGACTTGAGAGATCTGCCGTCGAGCGAGACGAGGTACTCCTCAATGGTCTGCGGAGCGTCGCCGGTCAGCATAAATGCGGTGTCGCCGTAGACGAGCCGCGCCACGATAGAGCCGGTGTTGGTCTCGACCGAAGGAAGTGGCCTGTCGGGAAAAAGTATTTCAAGATACACGCCCTTACCAAGATTGATTATCTGCCCGCGCTCCGCAATAAGCACGCGCGCGCCTTTCTCGGAATCTATCGCACGCAGAAATGCGCTTTGGTCCGCGCCGCCGTCTTCCACGCTCGAACGGACGACTGTGCCGACGTCGTATCGCGCGAGGACATCGGGCAATCCGCCGATGTGGTCGGCATCCGGATGCGTGCCGATGACCACATCTATTGAGCGGTCGTACCATGGGCTAACTTTTCCGAGCTCGCGCACGACCGCGCTCCCCTTCCCGCCGTCGATGAGTACCTGCCGACCGCTCGGCGCATCTATAAAAATCGCATCGCCTTGGCCGATATTGAGAAAAGAAACGGTGAGGAGTCCGTGCCTGTCTTCGCGGAGCGCCGCATACCAAATGCTGAGAGTTATGGCACAAAAAATAAGTATGGTGAGGCCGAGAACGCGCGAGCTTTTTCGCATCCCGTCATTCTACCTTCATGAACGTGGGTGCTATACTTCGGGCAGTTATTAGTTGTCAGTTTACAGTTGTCAGCGTATGCAATACGAACCCAAGAAATTCAATATTCCGAAGCTCGACGGAATTTCCGAAGAATCCGTCAAGCAGCACATCAGTCTCTACGAAGGCTACGTCAAGAATTTCAATGCGATTGCAGCAAAATTAGTTGAGTACGCAAAGGAAGGCGCCGAGAAGAACGCGCTCGCGCTCGGAGAATTAATCCGGCGCAAATCATTCGAGTTCGACGGAATGCGCCTGCACGAATTGTATTTCACACAATTCGAAGGGGGCGCGACCGCGCTCACAGAAGACGGCACGCTTGCGAAGGCGTTTGAAAAAGAGTATCGCGGTTATTTCGTTGAATATATGAAAGCTATCGGCAATATGCGCGGGCCGGGGTGGGCCATCCTCTATTACGACCCTGTCGGGAAAGAATTTCAGGCGGG
>JBBUAA010000075.1:1772-6753 GCA_038061075.1 Patescibacteria group bacterium
GTCCGCCGGCTTCTCTATATTGCCCTGGCCCCGAGAGGGCCAAAAAATAAATTATGAACGTTCCGGACGACGAAGGGCTTGATGGCCGTAGACCGGATTGTCTTCGACGTCATCCACGTCAACCCAGACAGATTTTTTGGAATGCATGAGCGGTGCAAGCTTATACTTCCCCGGTATTTTCTGGACTATAAAAAGACCACGGTCTGAAACGACCTCGGCCTTTGGATGCGGATCATGTCTCAGGAACGCATCCTCATCTCCGTACCCGACCGCCGTTTCCCTATCTTTCCGCCACGCATTGATCTGGTCTTCGGGGACTTCAACACCGCGCACATATTTCTCAAGCTTGTCACGCCTTATGAACACTCGGTCGCCGACTTCGCGTCCGTTCTTAAGCGGATGGATATTTCCGAATTGTTCAGCTTTATTTACCATATGGCTTAAGAATATCACGGTCGCGCAGGCATCAAACTGTATCCTGTTCGTCTTTGCGAACATGCCGAGCGAGGTAAAAGAGCAGGCCATATACCAACACAAGCCACCACGCGCTGAAGGCGGGGATGGAGAGGGCGGCGAAAGGCAGTGCGGCGAGGAGTTGGGCGACACCTATCATGTATGAGAGGAGCGCGTACGCGGGAAAGGCGACGATGACCGCAAACGGGCCGAGGATGATGCCCGCAAGCGCCGCGAAGAGGGAGAGGAGCATCGCCCACGGGACCGCTGCGAGCACGAGGAGGTTGGCGAAGAGCGAGTAAATAGGGAGTTGGCCATTCTGGTACAAGAGGAGCGGCAAGACCGTGAGTTGTGTCGCAATGGTCGTCGCTGCGATTTCGCGCAACGCGAATTTTGAGGTGATGAAGGTGAGACGCGGCGCAATGAGCGGTGTGAAGATGATGAGTCCCGCGGTCGCCAGAACGGAGAGCTGGAAGCCGGGGTCGTAGACGAGGACGAACGGATTCCACACGACCATTGCCGCCGCTACGACGAGAAGTGCGCGGCCCGCGAGATACATGCGGCCCGTCGCGGAGCCCGCCACAGCGATGGTCGCCATCGCCGCCGCGCGCACCGAGGCGGATGCGAAGCCCGTCATGAGCGCAAAAAATACGGCGACGAAAATACTTGCGCCGAATTGAAGGCTGCGCCGTACGGAAAACCGCGCGAAGACGCGCGAGATGCCGTAGATGACTATCATGATGTTATAGCCGGAGAGCACGATGATGTGCGTGAGCCCCACCGCGCGGAACGTCGCCGACAGCTCCTCACCAAGCCCGCGCTTGTCACCCGCTGTGATGCCGCCCGCAAGACCGGATTGCGGTTCGGCCAATGCACGCTGTAATCCTTCAAGGTATGTTCGCTTCAGCCATATCGCAGACGCCTTAATAGTGTTGCCTTCATTTTTCCCCACTCGCGAAACTTTCGAGAATGAAAGTACATACGTCACTCCGTCTTTCGCGAGGAAGAGCGGGTAATCGAATTGCCTGCCGACTCCCGTGTCGAACGCTTCCGGCAAATCCAAAGTCCCCTCGGCGCGTATGCGGTCGCCGTACGAAATGTCCACGTGCGCCGGAGCGACGACCAGCACGCCCGCATCGACGGTGGTGGTAGCGCCGCGCGCGAAGACCGTATCGGCGCGTACCGAAAGCCGTGCGTTTGCCTCGCGCACATCCGGCTCGGCAAAGACCACGCCTTCTATGACGACCTTCGCGCCGAGTTGCGAAGTCAGTGCAGTGTCGCCGGTCTCGACCGCAATGTGCGTGCGTACGATGCCGCCCGCGAACGCGAGGAGTGCGAGTGCGACGACAATTGCCGACCGTACTTTTGATCTGTCAGTGAGAGACAAGAGCAAAACCGCGATAGCGACAACGACCGAGAATGCGGCGAACGCGAGACCTACGGAGCAGAGCGAGCGGACAAAAACGCCGAGGACAAATCCCCCGACGACCGCATACAAGACCTTCGCACTCATTCCCGTAGCGTATCAAAGAAAATGCGGGCGCATTTTAAAAACATCCCTTTTTCTACACCATGGTGTGAAAAAAGGGATGGTTATTCTTTCGGCTTTTCCAATCTGTCGAGACGCAGTGTTCTGAAAAGAATATAGACGACCAAACAGAGGATGAGGAAGTTGATGAGGACGGAAATAAAATCTCCGACCTTGAACGTGCCGATGGTGTAGTCGGCAAGATTCTGAACGCCGCCTCCGAAAAGACCGGTCATCGGATTTACGATGTCGTCCATAAAGGCCTGCACGAGCTTTTGCGCGGCGCCGCCTAGGATAAAACCGATGGCAAAGCCCGCGACCCCGCGCTCGCGCATGAAATTGATAAACC
The DNA here is from genome assembly GCA_038061075.1 of Patescibacteria group bacterium. Classification (GTDB taxonomy): domain Bacteria; phylum Patescibacteriota; class Minisyncoccia; order Phycocordibacterales; family UBA2100; genus UBA10103. The sequence continues at coordinate 4,103 of JBBUAA010000075.1, forward strand.
CCGTAAATTGTCCCTGTATCTGTTCACGCATACTTCTATCTTGCCTCATCAATGGCCTCGTTGACAAGGCGGTCGGCTTCCGCATTTTTCGCTCGCGGGATGTGGACGAATGTAATATGTGGAAAGTGCGCGACGAGCAAATTGTGGACCTTGATGTATTGCGGCCAGAGTGTTTCTTCCTTCACTTGATACTCGTTGGTGAGCTGGCGCTGGATGAGCTCGCTGTCCATGCGAATTTCTATGTCTCTCCCACCAAGCCCCCGTTTCTTCGCTTCGGTGAGCGCAAGAATGACGGCCTCGTATTCGGCCCAATTGTTCGTCCGCTCACCGATATATTTTTTCAGTTCCACCTTCTTCTCGCCGTCAATAATAACGACCCCGATACCCGCGGGACCCGGATTATTCCGCGCTCCTCCATCTGTGTAAATTATTACCTGCTGCATAGTCCATCGCCGCCGTCGGCCTGCCCCGTAGCCAACACGAAGTGTTGTGGTACCGGGGTGTATATGATGACCTTTTGCATAGAGGAAGAATACATTATGACGCGCTGACGATATCCGCAAGACGGAATGTGAGGCCGCCGCGGTACGAATCGCGCTCAATGGTCCCGAGGACGGCGACCGCGAGGCCTGTCGCGGGAGTGGCCGAAAAATCTTCGGGTGCCCTGAAAAAATCGAACGCGCGGAGCGAAGCGCCCGTCTCTCTGCAGACGAGCTGCACCTCGACATGATTCTTCTCCTTTCCGAAACGCCGCATTGAAGCGACCGTGACGCCGGAGATACGAAACAGCGGTTTTGGATTTCCCGCGCCGAAAGGAGCGAGAACGGAAACCTCTCTGAAGACCGGCCATGCGACTTCGGAGAGGGTCATGTGCGCGTCCGGTTCCTGACGGTCGGAGAGGGCGGAGCGCTCAAGGCCTTGCATCGCGTGTGCGAATTTCTCGTGCAGCGTATGAACGCTCTCATGTGAAACCGAAAATCCTCCCGACGCAGCGTGCCCGCCGTACTCAATGAGCGCATCCCCCGCATTCACGAAAAGGTCAACGACGGAAACCGCGCCGTCCGAGCGGCATGAGCCTTTGAGTTTGCCGTTCGCATCGCGTCCCCACAAACACACGACTCCCCCGCGGTCGTTCATGAGCGAATTCGCCGCCAATCCCAAGAGCGCCGGTTTCCATTCGGGATTCCCCAATACGACGACATGTTCTTCGACAGGAAAACGCGTCGCCATATGCTTTTTTGCCTCCCGCACGATGCCGCCGACGACCCCTTTGCGGCTCGCGTTGAGTTTTTCCAATTGCGCCGCGAGTTGTTCCGCTTCGTCCCTGTCTTCGGTCGTGAGCAGCCGGAGCGCGAGCTGGGGCTCCCCCATGCGCGATGCGGCGTTCACGCGCGGTGCGATGGAGAACCCGATATCGTCTTCGGTAATTTCCGCTTTCCGGATGCGCACCGCATTGCACAGCGCGTTCACGCCTGCACGCGGTGATTTCCGCAAGACCTGCAAACCCCAATGCGTGAGGACGCGGTTCTCGCCGATAAGCGGGACCATGTCCGCGACGGTCGCGATGGCGACGAGGTCCAACAGCCATTTCTCCCATCCGAGCGGTACGGCGGCGAACGACGCGATGCCGCGTTTCCTGCCTTCCGCCAGCGTCGCTTGAACTAATTTGAACGCGACAGCCGCACCGCAGAGATGCGGAAAAGGATAGGTTCCGAGTTTCGGATTGAGAACCGCAATGCAATCAGGCAGTATTCCGGTCGGTTCGTGATGGTCGGTAACAATCACGTCAATCCCTATACCTCTAGCATGTGCGGCCGCATCAGCTGCAGTTATACCGACGTCGACGGTGATGATGAGTTTTACTCCGCGCTCCGCGAACGTAGAAATTGCTGCCGTATGAAATCCATACCCTTCGCGGTCGCGATGCGGTAGATACACTTCGAAATTCCCGTATCCAATTTTCTTGAAAAAATCCGAGAGGAGCGCCGCCCCCGGGATACCGTCGCAATCGAAATCGGCATACACCGCGATACGCTCATTCTGTGCAATGGCACGCAGGAGCTGTGTCACGGCCACGTCCATCCCTTCCAGCAAAAACGGGTCATGCGTATGCAGTTCGTAGTCGGGATTCAAAAATGCAGTGATGTCGTTTGCAGATTCAACACCGCGTTTCGCGAGCAGTGTTCGTACCAGTTCGGAGATTTCCATCACGGCATTGTATCTCGTATTTCGTATATCGTATGCGGTATGTATACAAGATACAAAATACCATATACTACATACATGAGTTCTGATTGCATCTTTTGCAAAATAGTGCGCGGGGAACTTCCCTCGTACAAAGTCTACGAGGACGAGAGGACGTTCGCTTTTCTCGACATCCGTCCCGTGAACGCCGGCCACACGCTCGTCATCCCGAAGGACCACTCAAAAAATATTTTTGATATTCCGCCGGAGGATTGGGCGGCGATCGCGCGCACGGTGCACGCGCTTGCGCGGACAATCGAGAGCGCGGTCGGCGCCGACGGCGTCAATATCAACATGAACAATCGCGCGCATGCGGGGCAGGTCGTGGAGCACACGCACGTGCACATCATCCCGCGCTTCAAGGGCGACGGATTCAAACTCTGGGCGCAGCGCGAGTACAAGGAGGG
>JBBUAA010000075.1:6853-8813 GCA_038061075.1 Patescibacteria group bacterium
GTCAGTAGCAAAGCACAGGGGGTTCCCCTATCGCCTGCTCAAGATACGCGAGCGCTTCTTCGGTGCCGCCGAGCCTGTCGATGAGGCCGTTTTCGAGCGCTTGTTCCCCGAGCATGCTCGAGCCGTCGGCAAGCGCGTCTATTTTTTCTACCGGCTGGCGGCGATATTCGGCAACACGCTGTACGAAATTGTCGCGATCAATTTTGATATCCCGCATGATGAGCGCGCGTTCCGCATCGGTGAGCGGCTTATCCGCGCTGAACATATCCTTGTACGGACCCGAGCTCAACGATTCGAACCTGTACCCTTCTTTCTTGTTTTTTTCATACTGACTTACGTACGAATACGTCGTGCCTATCGAGCCGACGGACGAAGCCTCGGACGCGAAAAGTATGTCGGCCGCTGTCGCGACAAGATATCCGGACGAGGCACCCATCTCATGTATGACGGCGGCCGAGGGTTTTCCGAATTTTTTTATGGCCGCCGCTATCTCAAGGCCCGCGACAGCGCCGCCGCCGCCCGAATCCACATCGACGAGCAGCGCTTTGACATTTTGGTCCGCGGACGCCATGCGGAGCGAATCTTCGATCTCGCCGGAAACCGCAAATGACGTGTCGGGGACAGGGGGCTGATCGGGGTTGGAGGGGTCGTTGGACGGGTCCCGAGGCTCTGTCGGGGGGCGAAACGTAACGATCGTCCCGTACACCGGAAGACGCAGGACGTTGCAATATTGAGGCCCTCCGGCAGAGCCGACGGGCGGGAAGAAGCCCGCGAACCACAGCGCCGCCGCACTCGCCGTACCGGCGCCCACAAAAGCACCGACGACAATGAGCAGCAGGTGCGAATTCGGCGGATTCATCCACTAAATCCTAGCATGACTTGTGCTTGATACAATCCACGCTGCACGGGCGACGGACTCCACTAACTCCACTACTGATTGATCCTTGCGCATTCCCCGCTGTAGAGGAACGTCGCGTCGGCCGCGTTCATCACGCAGCGGTTGCCATACGTCTGCGGGCCGGGAGTTGCCATCATGCATGCGGGTATCGAGCGGCGGCATGCGGGTTCGGGCGGCTGTCCGCATACGGGGTCGTATTGCATCGTGCATGCGACGAGACCTCTCTGAACCGTCACCGTCATCGAGGTTTGCGCCTCCGCTCCCGCACTGTCGCGCACAACGACGCGTACGGTGTACGTACCTGCGTTTGAATAGCTGTGCGTAAAGGTCGTTGATTGGACTATCGAATAGTCAGCGGAAGATGTGCGCGGCGCACCCATCATCAGCCACTCGTCCCCCCACGTCACGGAATACGAGAGATTGCCGTTCTCGGGGTCGGATGCGTCTATCTTCCATGTGCCCTGCTCGTTCAGGGTAAGTGTCGTCGGTCCGGAAAGTCCGGAAATAACCGGCGGTTTGTTTCCCATGTTGCCGAAATATTCAATGCAATAGGGTGCGCGGTCCGGAGGAGTACCGGCATTAGGGGCCAGACACATCGGTATTGCACACCCGATTAACGTGCTGCCGGGGCTTGGTCGTTCGCACGTCTCCCCGCAATACTTACCATCAGTCCACTTTTTGCATTGCGGATCCGCGGATGGACTTCTTGTCGCATCGCGGCACGCGCCTTCGTATGCGAACGTCGCGCCGTCGGCACTCATCAGACAGCGGTTGCCGTAGGTTTGTTGGATAGGGTTGCACGGAGTCGTAATGCAGACAATCGGTTTTGAACCGCAGACCGGCGCGTACTCTTTCGTGCATCCGGTATTTCCCCCGCCGCACCAGATCCTGATGCGTTCGCGCGACATTGGACCCATAGAGCCGACGGCAGAGACGCCTTGAGAAGCCTGCCAGCGCGCCACCGCATTCGCCGTCATCGGTCCGAAATAACCCGTCGCCGTGGTCGAGAGATATCCTTCGGTGTTCAAAAATTCCTGCAATCCTTGCACGTCATCGCCGCGC
>JBBUAA010000076.1:0-6057 GCA_038061075.1 Patescibacteria group bacterium
GCGATGCGTCCCATGACGGGCCGCTTCCATGTGTCGCGTCCGCCCCCCGTCGCTCCCAAAACGCAAATGAGTTTGCGTTTTACCCCGAGCGAAGTCGAGGGGGACGTATATGCATCGTAAATAGCCTTCAACGAGTCCGGCGTGTGCGCGTAGTCCACGACGACGGTGAACGGCTGTCCGACGTCGATCTCTTCGGCGCGTCCGGGGATTTTTTTCACTTTGTCGAGCGCATGCGCGATAGTGCTGCCGCGTACGCCGAGCGCCCGCGCGACGACCGCGGCCGCGAGCGCGTTCTTGAGAGAGAATTCGCCGGGAAGATGTATGGATATCTTCGTATCATCGAAGGTGAAGAAGCCGCCGTGTTCGTCCGCGCCGTACGGCTCGTGCGAGGAGAGCGTGAATGGAAGGGCGCTTTCGACGGGGAGCGTAAGGTAGCGCGCACTTTCCCTATCGTCGGCATTCGCGACGATGGTCCGCGGGCGCTTGCGCGAGCGCGCGAGCTGGCGGCCGATCTCGAACTTCGCATCGCGGTACGCTTCGTATGAGCCGTGGGATTCGATATGCTCGGGCGCGAGATTGGTGAAGACGAGCGCATCAAGGTCGATGAAGCGTTGCCGGTGCTGCCGCGCGCCCTCGGACGTCATCTCAAGGATGGCGACGGTGCATCCCGCATCCACCGCGCCGCGCAGGAACTTTTGGATGAACATCCGTCCCGCCATCGACATGCGCGTGAGGTTCGGCTTCGATTCGTCCGCCGTCTTGAAGCGGATGGAATTCATGACCGCCGTCGTGAATCCCGCTTCTTCGAGAATGGCGGACAACATCTCCGTGACGCTCGTCTTGCCCTTGGTACCGGTGACGCCGATGACGAGAAGTTCGCGGGAGGGAAGGTTGTAGAGCGCCGCACCGAGCGCCGCGAGCCCATAGTGGTACACGGATAACATCCTCGCGAGTATGGGATCAGGCACTGCGGCCTCGACGAATGTTCTGACACTGCGGGCCATACCCTTTAGCGCTTGCCGCCGAGTATCTTGAGAGCCTCGCGCAGGCGCGCGTTTCCCGTCTCGATTTCGGGTGACACTTTGCGCACCGCATCGCGCGCTTCCGCCGGCGTGTACCCCAAGGCGCGCAAAGCTTCCAGCGCCTCTTCGTCGCCGGAGAGAGCGCGCGATGAGCCGTCACTGAATGCGCCGACCTTATCGCGCAATTCAAGTACGATTTTCTCGGCCGTTTTTCTTCCGATGCCGGAGACCTTCGTGAGATACGAAGCGTTGCCACCCGCGACCGCGCTTCGCAGGGTCTCTACGGTAGCGATGTCGAGAACGGCAAGCGCGGATTTCGGGCCGATGCCCGAGACGGTGAGCAGAAGTTCGAAAAAGCGGAGTTCCTCCTCCGTCTTGAATCCGTAGAGGTCGTGGGCGGTCTCGCGCACGGCGAGGTGCGTCCAGAGTGCAGCTGGTTTTCCCGCGGTGAGGGAGGTAAGGACTTCGCGCGTCGCGGCGACTTTGTATCCGATACCGCCGACGGAAATGACCGCAAAGCCCGCCCGCACCGCGTACACAACTCCCTCAATGTGCCCGATCATATACATAGCTTACAGCTTCTAGCTTCTAGCTTCTAGTACATGCAAAAGGATAAGAACTTGCACTCCCGTCTCGTGTCGCGTAGTATGCGCCCCAATGGCAAATACGAGTTCGGCTAAAAAAGCACAGCGCGCGTCGCTTCGCCGGCACGTTTTCAATACGCGCCGCAAGAAGACGATGAAAGATACGGTAAAGGGGATATCAAAATTGATTGAGGGCAAAAAGGGGAAAGAGGCGGAGGCGATGCTCCCCGCGCTCTACAAGGCGATCGACAAAGCCGCGAAGCGCGGCGTCATCAAGGCCAACACCGCTGCGCGGATGAAGTCGCGCGCTTCCAAGCGCATTGCCGCGCTTTCGAAATAGCTCTTGTTTTCTTGTCCCCCCGCCAGGAATCGAACCTGGATCAGCAACTCCGCAAGCTGCTATTTTATCCATTAAACTACGGGAGGGAACGATTCGAGAGTATACCATGTAGTGTGAATCCTATCGCGAGTAACTCTTGCCGGATAGCGTTGCCCGGATAGTAGATGAAACAAATACCCATCGAGTTCTGTCTGAATCGCTTCTTCTCGCTCCGCTTCTTAATGTATATTTTCCAGAATTGTGAAGGGGGTATATTCAAAGTCTTTGACCAAAATCCGAGAGCCCCTTTCCTTTCGTGGTAGTAATGCAGATGCAGTCGGATTCGGAATCTGCTTTCATCTACGGGGAAAGACTTTCGTAGCAACGACATATATACCTGAGCGAAACGAGGATCGGTATTTGCAAATTTCAAACCGTTCACTTTCGCGTACTTTGATCCTTCAGCCCAATAGATCATGGCAAGCAGAGCTTTCATTACAGCAATGTTTGCAAGAGGGATTTTGTTTGCCACGACTGCCCCTTGATCCGCATTGGTTTGCTCCCTTTTGAGACGAGCTTTCCGGATTGAGGCCCGCGCGATGACACGGATCCTTTTCAGATGAGCGAGTTGGATTTTGCGGCTGAATAGACCTTTGTATTTTTTCCCTAGCCAGACTGATAAGGTGCTCTTGGGGATGGGGAATTGCAACTGGATTTCTTTGTAGCTTTTCCCTTTTTTTCGGAGCGCATCAACCTGTTCCTTGACCTCGGCGGAATAGCGCTTCCTTTGCATGGAGATATTGTACAGTATCTAATCTACTAAAGCATGATTTCTATGTTCATAACTCTACGTACCCGCTTTTCCACATTCCGCGCACCGATGACCGTTGCGCGAGCCTTCTATTGGCCGCATCATGGGGGCATGTCCATTCCCCATGCACGGGCGGGAGAGCGCGGCCTGCCTGAGCGAGATCGCTCGCAGTCAGGCGCGTCCATACTCGCCGGCCTCGTGCTCATGGCAATGCTCGGTGCCGCAGTAGTCGGTGTCGGCTCTTCGAATCTCTTTGTGCAGTCACAGCTCGCCCAGTCGGCGGCTCCGACGACCCTCGATGACAACGGCCTGAAGCAGGGCGTGCAGGTGAAGTGCGGTAGCGAAACAGTCACCGTCAATTACGCGTGCGTACAGAGAGCGAAAGCGGAGGACTTCAAGAAACTTCAGCAAAAATGCACCCCCGGCTTTTCATACAAAATAACCGAAGACAAAAAGACCGCCATCGTCACGGTGGCCCCGACGCCGATAGACCAAAACCCGTGTGCAAAAATCGCGGCGCCGCAGCCGTGCAAGATTGGCGGCAATGCGCTGCAGGCTGTAGTGGGAGCCGCATCCCAGTGTCCGATATCCTATTGCCCTCCCGATAGTGCATGTAGGCCCGTGGGCGTCGTGGAAAACGGCAAGGACTTGGGACTTGCCGAAAAACGTGCGGCCGCGGTACTCGATTTATACAAAAACTCGACTCCTGCGGAGGGCCAGAAACTACTCGGTGCGATAAACGGCGACGATACCCTCAAGGCTGCTTTTGAGCAGGAAAAGGCTGATGCAGACGCAAAGGCAAAAGAGGCTGAAGCGGCCGCGGCTCGGTCAAAGGTCGCGCGCGAAGATGCACGCAGGAGTCTTGATTTGTGCATCAAGGGGGGTGGCGATTGCAGTGACCAGAACGTTGATGTACGAAAAACAGAAGCCGATGCTAAGGCAGCGGCCGAGAAAGCGGCGGCGGCACAAGCTGAATATAAAAAACTCGCGGATGCGAAGGTTACGCTGACGCCGCCGGAAACCACCGTCCCCGAGACTCCCGCCGAAAAAGTACTCCGTGAAAGGAGGGAGGCTGAACAGAGGAGCGCGGCAGAGGCAGCGCAGCGGGCGGCCGCGCAACAACAGCAGACGGGCTTTGGCGGTGGCGGAGGTTTGGATGGACTCCTAAAGAGTCTCATGGGTGGCAATCAGCAAAAGGGAGGAGCAGGAGGAGCTCCGTCGCCATTGAACGGTGGTCCTTGTACGCCCGGATATCAATGCAAGAACAACACCCTCTATTATCAGAACCAGAGTCAAGATTCGACGCACTATTACTGCAACGCCCAGCCGGTCCAACAGTGTCAATATGGTTGTTCTTCGGCCACAACGTGCGCACAGGCTCCGAATCAAGGGCAGAACTGTCCCGCAGCGCCGGTGCAACCCGACCCATCGGGATGCTCGGCGGGGACGTGGAAGCCGACGTACACCGGTGCGTGCGTGAACGGATGGCAATGCACCTCCGGTTCAGGCACGGGCCAATTCGCCGCGCAGATATCATGTCAGCCGCAGATCGCTGATGTCGGCATGTCGCTCGCGATATCGTACTCGTGTTTTTCGGGGACGAGTGAGGGAAGCGGCTTTCAGACGAACGGTGCGCAATCGGGTTCGGCGACGGTGACGGTCGCGAACCCGCCGGCCAACACCAACACCGCTACCTACGGACTGAAATGCACCAATCAGGGACAGACAGCGACCGCGCAATGCACTGTGCAGGTGGGGAGACCGTTCATCGTTCTCGTGGCGAATCCGAGAGCGGTCGCCTCCTCGACCGCGTCGCGGCTTGGCTGGGTGACTTCCGGCATGCAGTCGTGCGTCATCTCAAGCCCCGACCTTCCCGCATTCACCGCGCAGAATGCGGGGAACACGAGCGTCAGCGGCACCGCGACCACACCACCCCTGAACTCGGCGGCGCGGTTCTTTCTCAACTGCACTACGGTGGGCGGAGGGACGCGCCAAGCGAGCACGACAGTCTCCATCATCGGGGTTCCCGATACGTTTACCGATAACCCGAGCGGCTCCGTGACCGTACGCTCGACTGCCGATGCGACGACCATCGGCCACGGTGCGACGACCACCATCACATGGCGCACGCAAAACGCCCCGTCGGGTTCGGCGATGTCGCTGTGGGTCTTCGACGTTCGCCTCAACCAATCGACCGGGCTCATCGCGGGCGCGAAGTCGGCGTCCGGCACCTACACGTGGACGCTCCCCGGCGTAGATGAGGCCTGCCCCGTCGATTCGCCTCGGGTCTGCGCTACCGACCTGGTCGCCGGAAGAAAGTACATCATCGAGGCGGCGCTCTACACGCCGAGCGATGCGTTCCTCGGCGGATTTCCTCCGGCAAATCCCATCAATCCGACCTACATCGATTACGGTTTTGGGGAGGAGTTCACGATGGGGGACTAGGGGGAGCTTTCAGGTTTCAGCTGCCAGCTTTCAGGAAAATTCTTAGAGACCAAAGAATTCCAGTATTTTATGCGCGATGGGTTCTTTCATCGGCACTTCCTCGGCGCGCTCCGTGAGGTAGGCGCGGACGAGCCGGTGGTCGACGTGTTCGAGCGGTATCACGAGATTGGGCGACATCCACTTTATCGTATCGACGAGGAGAATGGGCGGGTCCGCGTCGTGGTCTTCCACCCAGAATGAGATGACCTCCTCGTAGCGGTGCATGGTCCCGTCCACGCGAATGCCGCGGTCGGAGAGTTCGAATTCGATCAACGGCGGCGGGGTCATGGCGAGGATGCCGAGGGTCGTCGCGGCGACGAGAATGATTATCGCAAAAAGGACGTTCCCGAAAAGGATGCTTATGAGCGCGACGCAGACCGAGAGGATGCCGAGCGCCCAATACCAATTGCTGTCACGCGGGACGTGTTCGTGTTCATGTGCGCTCCAACGGAGCGTCGCGTACTCTCCGGCCATTGCCCCCATACTACCACCTCCTCATTCGTCATGTGGTACGGAGTGGAAAAAATCAGCGAGTCGGACGACCGAGGCGTTCAATAGAGTATCGCGCCGACGAAAACTACCGCGTTGCACACGAGCCACAGCGTGTACGTCATGACGATGGGGCGCTCACGATGCGCCACGCCGTACAAGATCCATGGAATATCCAGAAGTCCCCACATGAACCACGATACGGGAGAAACCCCCGTGGCGTCCTGTCCGATATAGATGAGCGCGATTTGCGGAATGGTCATGATGGGTCCGATGACGCCCGCGGCGTACACGCTTTTGTCGAGCGCGCGTTTCCACGCGCTCCGCGCCGGATACGGCTCAAGGCCG
>JBBUAA010000077.1:0-2486 GCA_038061075.1 Patescibacteria group bacterium
TCGGCTCCCGAAACTCCCGTATATTCCTCGCGCCACCATGCGCCGCTCCGGTCGGCCTTCGGGTACCGCACAAAACCGACAAGATGTGAAAGCCCCGGACTCTCGCTGTAGCGCCGTGCGGCGAAGGAGGTCGTCGTTGCCCCTCCGCTATCATTCGGGGCATTCCACGCGAGCTCGCGGCCGGTGCGGTCGAGGATGCGGCCGCGCTCGGCAAAGACCACCGACCGGTCGAGGCGGTTGTCCCTTGAAATATCCGCGTACGCGGCACTGTGTATGACACTCAGGTCGAACGAGCGGCCAGTGAACAAGAGCAGGATGAGCGCGCATACGGCTCCGACCGCGAGAATGGCCCTCCCCGCCACCGGTCGGATGATGCGTCCCTCAAATTGGGGTTCATCCCGACTGGGGAGGTTGGATGAATCCAAAAATATCTCGTCGGGCGCGATCTCGTGGACTTGCCGATTTTTCCCCCGCGTTCGCGCGAACATCACAGAACTATACCAAATATCATCGTCGGAGGAGAAATTCGCTCCGGAGCGGCTCCAATCCCCATGCGAGTACGAGACCGGCGATAGTGAAAAGCGGAAGCGTTTCAAAAAGGGTGCCCGACGGCAACCACAGAAAATCGACCAGCATGCCGAGCAGGATGACCTCCCATGCTCTGTACCGGAGCGCGAGAAGCCCCATGAAGACGAGCGGCACCCACGGCGGAAAAAATATCGCCCCCAAGACTGCCGCCGCAAAAAGAAATATGCGCATACCCTTATGTGCCGGGGGGAATAACGTACACGAATTGCAATGCGGCAAGACCGACCGGCAGACCGATGTAGACTTCCGAGGTCGCACTCGACTGGTCGGAGTACACCGAGCCGACGATGCCGACCGCACGGCCGCCGAAAAGCCGTGAGGTGACCGCATCACCCGAAGCTACTTCAAGACCGCGGGGAATTTCCGCGCGCGCATTGCCCCCTCCCCGTCCCTCTGCGAATGCGCTCGCACCGCGGATAACGACGGGCACCGACGTGTTGGGCGCAAAAAGCTCCAGAACGAGCGCCGTGCGTTTTCCGACATCGCGCACCCGCCCGACGACGAACCCGCCGCCTGCAGCGTCGTTGGTCATGACGAGGCTTCCCTCCATGACACCGTCCTTTGTGCCTGCCCCGATGGAGAATGTGCCGAAGGGAGAACTCCGGACCGACGAGATGATGGGTGCCGTGATGCCTTTTTCGGCCTCCGCGAGGCGCACGACCGCGCGGAGCGACGCGTTCTCATCCCGCAACACCTGCACGGCCGCGGCGCGCACCTCGAGTTCCGCCACCTGCTCCCGCAGCGAGCGGTTGTTTTCCGAAAGCGTACGCCGGCTCGAGAAAAATCCGCTGTCTGCGATACCGCTGAGCGTGCGTGCGCCCGCCGAGTAGAGAGACCCCCCGCCGGCGCGCACGAGTCCGCGGACCCTCCCGCCCAAAAGGGCGTCTATGCCAAAAACGACAAAAACAAAAATCGTCGCGATAAAAAGGCGACGCCTTCCTTCATTCTGTCGGTACGAGTTCATCATCGCTCTTCAAGAGGGCTTCACGGAACAAATCGATATCGTCGAGTACCACGGATGTCCCGCGTACGACGGCGGTCAGGGGGTCGGGGGCGACGACGACGGGTACGCCGAGGGCGACCGTAAGGAATTCGGGTAATCCGCGGATGAGAGCACCGCCGCCGACGAGATAGACGCCGCGCTGCATGATATCGGAAATAATCTCCGGCGGCGTTGTCTCCAAGACCTCCTTGACCGACTCTACCAACTCTTCGATCGAGTGGCCGATGGCATTCCTGATGTCCTGATCCGTCATCATGATCTCGCGCGGAAGCCCCGTCACGAGGTCGCGTCCGCGCGCTATGGCCTCAAGCCGGTCACGGCCGGGGGCCACCGACGCGATGGCTATTTTGATGTCTTCGGCGCTCTTGACGCCGATCAGCATTTTATATTCGTTGCGCGCATGCCCGACGATATCCGCATTGAAGCGGTCTCCCGCGATGCGGACATTCCGCGCGTTGACGAGCCCGCCGAGAGAAACGACCCCGATGTCGGTCGTACCGCCGCCGATGTCGATGACCATGCTCCCCGACGGTTCGTGTACCGGAAGTTCGATGCCTATAGCGGCGGCCATCGGCTCTTCGATGATGTGGACCTCGCGCGCGCCGGCGGCGCGCGCCGCGTCCCTGACCGCGCGCACTTCGACCGAGGTGATGCCCGACGGAATGCCTATCACGACCCGCGGACCGAGGAGCTTCGTGTGGCCCGCCTGCGCTTTGCCGATGAGGTAGGAGAGCATCTCGGAGGTCACCTCGAAATCTGATATGACGCCGTCAACGACCGGCTGCACCGCAACGATGTGCGCGGGGGTTCTCCCGAGCATATCCTTCGCCTGTTGCCCCACCGCGACGACCTGCCCCGTCTTCTGGTTCATGGCGACGATGCTTGGCTCGTTGAT
>JBBUAA010000078.1:0-8217 GCA_038061075.1 Patescibacteria group bacterium
TGTTCCACGTGCAGACGTACGGCTCTCCCTCAATGAGGACGGCGACTCCCGGCTTCACTTCGTTGTAACTCAACATACCGCGGCATTGTATTCAAAAAAACGCTTTTGTCCACCAATATGTTATACTGGCGACATGAACGTGGTAACAATTCCAAGAAAGATTTCCGGTGCCAAGGACGACCTTGTTGTTCTGCCGCGCAGGGAATACGAGTCGCTCAAGTCGCGTGTGGTTCCGGAGGTCGTCCCCACCAAGGCGGATATACGCGACCTTCGGGCCGCCGAAAAGAGATTTCTGAAGGGAAAGTTTTCCTCCTTAGCGGATGTCAAACGAGACTTGGCGCGTCGTCGTCGATAATACTATTCGGAAAAAGCTGAGCGGCATCCCGGTCGCTGATGCGGAAGCAATTACTGCCGTACTTGTAAGATTGGCCGAAAACCCGTACGCAGGTGATATTCGAAAGTTGAAAGGGGAAAACGCGTGGCGACGCCGCGTTCGTTCGTATCGCGTAGAATTTTGCGTGTATCAAAATACGCGCACGGTGCTTGTGTACGCACTCAAACGCCGCACCTCGACGACGTACTGAATATTCTCAATCGGCGGCTTTCGCTTCCGAACGGGAGTATCGGGAGATTTAACTTACGGTTTAGGATGATATGATTATGAATATGAGGGGAGTTGATGGAGTCATGCGAAGCGTGGCAGATCGCCCGGATGCCGCCGGAGGCGGGGAGGAGATGGAGGGTCAAGAGCTGAAAACGGGTACGCCTATGGCGGGGGTATTGGATTTTTCCGATCGCCTGACCCGAATAAGAAACGACAAGTACCTGAAGACGCTTCCCCAAAGAATGACGCACCTTAGCGTCGGAGGCGCAGAAATATTGACAACGTTCCAGCGTGTAAAGCCGGAGAGCAAGATGCGGGAGATTCTTCCTGACGTTGCTGCAAAAGTGCTGTTGCGTGCGATGACGATGCTGCAAAGTCTGGAGGGGCGAGAGGGAATAATTAACGCTCTGAAGCAAAAGTATCCGGAAAGTGGCTGCAGTTATTGCGGTCTGAAACCGTGTGGATGTGAGGTCGCAAGACCCGAAGAGAAAAAAGGCGCACAGTCGTCGGAAGCCCAAAACGAATGGTCCTTACGACAATGGCAAGAGCACCTCAAGTCAGTGTACGGAGAAGCGAACGACAGGCGCGGGTTAAATTTCGTGTGCGATCGATTGAATGAAGAGATTGGCGAAGCGGGCGCTGCAGGGCTGCAGATGGACATGCAGCCGGACCAAGCAGAACAATTCAAGAAAGAAGCCATTAGTGAATTGGCCGACACTTTCGCGTGGGCATTGGGCGTGGGAAATGCCGTAGGCGCCGATCTTGAAAAAAAGTTCGTAGAGCGCTATGGAAAGGGATGTCCAAACTGCGGACAATTCGCGTGTCAGTGTGGGCCGTTTACCTTTGTACAGGAACGTAAGTTAACGTGATAAAAGAAAACCGCCCCCTCGGGGCGGTTTTCTCTTTTAATTTCCTCCGCTATTTTCGGCACGTGTAGTGCAGATCGTAGTCTGTGGCCTCGAAGAATTTCTTCGCGAATTCAGCGACGACGTTCGGATCATAGTACTTGCACGAGAATACGTCCAAGTAGACGGTGTTCGTCTGGTTGGCGAAGTGACCGGAAATCAGCGAGGTCTCGATGAGCTGCGTCATCGAATAACCCGCTACCCGCTCGTCCTCGCCGAAATTGACGACGACGGTCTCACCAAAACGCTTCATGTCGATGCGCTCGCACAACTTCACGACGAACTCCTTGATCTTATCCGCGCTGCGGATCGTTGCGGGATTGCATCCGTGGATGTCAATGCCCGAGTGTAAACCCCAAGCGTCGA
This sequence comes from Patescibacteria group bacterium, assembly GCA_038061075.1. Classification (GTDB taxonomy): domain Bacteria; phylum Patescibacteriota; class Minisyncoccia; order Phycocordibacterales; family UBA2100; genus UBA10103. The sequence goes on from JBBUAA010000078.1 coordinate 1,876, forward strand.
TGAGCTGATACTTGGTCCGTATCGCTACATCGGTGGATGTTGTTTTCATCTCTGATGTACACAATTAATTATTCTGACAATAGGAGCTTCGCTCCTTTCGACTCCTCGGCTCGGAAATGAAAACTCGTTTTCATTTCACTCACCTTACGTCGTCGATAGGGGTCCGCCCTTATGTGCCCCGCGAGCGGAAGCGAATTACCTTTTCACTTCATACGCGCAACACTGACTGAAAAGAACTGATATCGCTATAATACACACTCAGTTCCAAATGTATATAGTTTCTGACGAAACTGTGCATAAGTCCTTACGAGTGAACGGATGCTTTTACAGGTTCAGCGGGCAGGGATCGGGCACCTTCTGTTCTCATGCGGAGTTTTTGTGTATGATGCCGTCTAATGAAGCGCACGGTTCACGTAGAATTTCCCGGACGACTGCTCATCGTCGGCTTCGGCTCTATAGGGATGGGGGTCCTGCCGCTCATCCTGCGCCACATCGGTATCCCCAAGGACCGCATCACCATCATTACCGCGGATGAGCGGGGACACGCAGTCGCCAAGCAGGAAAAGATAGCATTTCACATCAGCCCCTTACGTCGCGGGAATTACAAGAAGATCCTGAAGACGTATTTGCAACGCGGAGACTTCTTGCTCAACCTCTCCGTCGAGGTGTCGTCGGTCGACCTCATTACATATTGTCAGGAGAGAGGTATTTTGTATCTGGATACCGTCGTTGAGCCATGGGCCGGCTTCTATGAGGACCCCTCTTTGAGCCTTTCGACATGCTCCAACTACGCGCTTCGGGAGACCGCCCTTGCGCTCAAAAAGGGGAGCGAAGGCAAGGCGACGGCCGTCGTCGCGCACGGGGCGAACCCCGGCATCGTATCGCATTTCATCAAGCGCGCGCTTCTCCGCATCGCCAAAGATACGAAACACGCGACATCGGTGCCGCAGTCGCGTGAAGAATGGGCGACACTCATGCGTGACTTGGGCGTCAAAACGATACACATCGCGGAGTACGACTCGCAGGTCTCCGGTTCCCCGAAAAAAATAGGCAGATTCGAGAATACGTGGTCGGTCGACGGGTTTCATTCCGAGGGAATCAACCAGCCGGCGGAATTGGGATGGGGTACACACGAGAAGGGATTTCCCCCCGACGGGCACCGGCATTCGTTCGGTTGCGACGCGGCGATTTATCTCGACAACCCCGGCGCGCGGACATTGGTGAGGACATGGACTCCTGAGCACGGACATTTTCTGGGGCGTGCGGTCACCCACAACGAGTCGATATCGACGGCGGATTTTTTCACGCTCCGCAAAGGGAAGAAGGTCCTGTATCGTCCGACGGTACACTACGCGTACCGCCCATGTGACGCGGCCATTCTTTCCATTGAGGAGGACCTTGGCAATAACTCGGAGCTCCAAAAAGAGCAGAGGATATTTCTTGAAGAGATAAAAAGCGGCATGGATGAGCTCGGCGTTCTCCTCGTGGGGCACAAGAAGGGAGCGTACTGGTACGGCTCGCAGCTCACCATCGGGCAGACGAGGAAACTTGCTCCGTATCAGAATGCGACGGGCCTGCAGGTGACCGCGGGGGTCTTGGGCGGCATGGTCTGGGCAATCGAACATCCGGACCGCGGCGTCGTCGAGGCGGAGGAGATGGATTTCGAGCGCATCATGGAGGTCATCGACCTGTACATGGGGCGTATGTACGGCGAATACACTGACTGGACGCCGCTCAAGGGCCGCGACATGAAGTTCTCGAAGGATATAGACGCCTCCGACCCGTGGCAGTTCAAAAACTTCCGCTTCAATTGAGGGGTTGTTATCTTCAATGAAGAGTGCGGCGTCCGCTGTCACCTTCCTGAAGGTCCTCTTCCTCTATAACATCCGTTTCAGGGTTCATGTAGCGGCGCGCCAACCACGTGCAAAATTCTTTGGCTTTTTTATGTGCGTCTTCGGAGAATCGGGGAGGGGAGACGAGTTCCGTAAAACTATTTTTTGTATCGATCCACTTCTGCCGCCTCATTTCACTGAAGTTCCTCGCGGCTTCTTGGCACAATCCCGTCAGGGCATCATCGAAAGGCTTCCACTCATCCATCCGCGTCACCTCCTTTCCGATCTCCCGCTGCAGTTCGAATTTTTTATCACTTACTTCCCGATCGAGTTGAATTGGCTGTTGTTGTTTTTCTATTTTGCTTTGCTCTCCGCATCAGGCCCTTGTATCTCGAGCATAGTTATTCGCCCGAACTCTCGCTGGCGCTTTTTACGATGCCGCCCTCGTTGAGCGCTTTCTTAATTTCCTTCAAAAGCTGATTGAGGATGGGCTTATTCTCGCGCAGAAAGGTGCGGGCGGCGTCGTAGCCGCGTCCGAGCTTATGCTCTCCGTACTGGTATGAACCGCCCGAAGATTTCTCGACGATGCCGTACTTCTCGCCGAGCGCGAGCGCCTCGCCTTCTTTGGAGATGCCTTCGCCATAGAGCATGTCGAATTCCGTCTGGCGGAACGGCGCGGCGATTTTATTCTTCACTATTTTCACGCGATGCCTGCCGCCCATCGTCTCGTCGCCTTTCTTTATCTGCGCGATGCGGCGGATGTCGATGCGGACAGATGTATAAAATTTGAGCGCTTTGCCGCCCGGCGTCGTTTCCGGATTGCCGAACATCACCCCGATCTGCATGCGTATCTGGTTTATAAAAATTACCGTTGTTTTCGTTTTCGAGACGATTGCCGTGAGCTTGCGCAGGGCCTGCGACATGAGCCGCGCCTGCTTGCCCACATGCTGTGCGCCCATGTCGCCCTCGATTTCGTCCTTGGGCGTGAGCGCGGCGACCGAGTCGATGACGATGACATCTATCTTGCCGCTCCGGACGAGCGACTCCACGATCTCAAGCGCCTGTTCACCGGTGTCCGGCTGTGAGACGAGGAGGCTTCCGGTGTCAACGCCGATCTTTTTTGCGTACTCGGGGTCGAGCGCGTGCTCGGCGTCGATGAATGCGCAGACGCCGTTCTTCTTCTGCGCTTCGGCGATAACGTGGAGGCACAGCGTCGTCTTACCGGAAGATTCCGGTCCGAAGACCTCGATGATGCGTCCGCGGGGAAGACCTCCGATGCCGAGCGCCCAATCGACGCCGATGGAGCCCGTGGGGATGGCGTTGACGTCGACTTTCGGCTGGGCCCCGAGCATCATGATGGAGTCGTCGCCGAATTTCGTCTTTATCTGTGCGATTGCCCGCTCGATATCCGCATCCGATCCCGTGCCGGTCGTCTTTGGGGGAGCCTTTTCCTTTTTGCCGAATTTTGCCATATCTGGGTAAGTATCAGGTATCAGGTAGCAAGTATCAAGAGGGGAGGCGGGACATCAGTTCGGGGTCGATGTGGCCGTGCCGGAAGCCGAAGGGGTATACACGATTTCAATCGTGCGTTCGGTCGTCTTGCCGTACCTGTCGCGGGCTTCCAGCACGATGCGGTTGTACCCCGGCGCGAGCACGTAGGGCTCGGAGAACGCCCCCTCTTCGGTGACTGCGATGTCCTTGCCGTTCATGGAGAGTGAGGTGATGCGCTCGGCGTGTCCTTCGAGCGTGATGAAAGGCTCCGAGACTTCCATGGCGCGTCCGGATATCTCTATCGACGGGCCGCTCAGAAGCCCGCGCCCCTCGAAATACGCGTAGCCCGCGACGATGAGGAAAAATCCTACGAGGAGGGCGCGGGTGAATCGGCTGTCGCGGTACGGCAACATATCGGGTAAGTATCTCTATAGAACGGCAGGTTGTCCATGTGCGCTTCTCGTTCATGTATAACTCTAGCTAATGCGGCCGCACCATCTGACGTTATAGACGTATCACCTCATGTGTCCAGACGAAATAATTTTTTCAGTCGCTCTTCGTCCTCGATACGATCCAATACTCCGTAGAGGATATGTTTCGACAGTTGGGATTCGCTCTTGATCAGTTGCACGAGCTCCTCGCATTCGTGGGGAAATATCCAGATGCTGTACTGAAGCCTTACAAATCCGGCCCTTTTGAGAATAGTTCTTACTTTGTTGCGTAGCGGAGCATACTCCTCCGGGATATCGAATGCGGCGATGCGCCATTTGTTGTCCCACGTTTTTGTTTTGAGGAGTTCAAGGGTTTTAGCGACGACTTGTCCAAGAGCATTTTGTCCGGCTCCGGTAATGCGTAACCGTTCTCCCCGTGCATGAATATAGCCGAGTCTCACCAAACGTTCTATTGCAAGCTTGCGTCGATACCGATCGTTGGCGCGCTCGCGCGCGAGCTTGAACATGCGTCGTGTTGAACGGGCGGAGAACAGAAATCCATACAGCGCGTCGCCGGAAGAAAGATCGCCCAACACGTCGCGCTCAATGGCACCGAGTTGCCGTGTGCGTTTGTTGCGCCCGTTGTGTTTCCTGACGGACATAAGGCGAATGATATAACTCTAGCTTATGCGGCCGCATTGGCAAGAGTTATAGGGGTTACATGGGTAGTACACCAAGAGCCTCCGGAACTTTACAGAGGACCAGGCGCTTCACGAATATATTATACGCGTTCTTCCGGTTCGGTTTCCTCATCAGCCTCGGCGGCCTTGACGAGTTCGTCCGCCTCACCCCTGCCGATGATGTCGCGGGGCTTGGCGCCGTCCGCCGGACCGACGACACCGCGTTCTTCGAGCATATCGATGAGTTTCGCGGCGCGCGCATAGCCGACGCCGAGTTTCCGCTGGAGGTAGGAGGTAGACGCCTTGCCTGCCTCAATCACCGTTTGCTTTGCCTGACCGTAGAGTTCGTCATCCTCCTCCGTCTCGACCATCGACGAGAATATCGCGTCGGTGCCGTTTGCCATCCTCGATTCGCTGAAGTCGATCTCGCTGTGAAGCGTCCCCTCACTGCCCCGCACGATGTGCGCCACGACGCGCTTCACCTCGGTCTCGGAAATAAGCGGCGCCTGTATACGCCGCGGCTTCGACATCTCACCGGAGAGGAAGAGCATATCGCCCGCGCCCAAGAGCTTCTCGGCACCGCCCATGTCGAGGATAGTGCGCGAGTCGATCTGGGAGGCCACCTGCATTGCGACCCGTGCGGGAATGTTGGCCTTGATGAGGCCGGTGATGACTTTGACCGACGGTCGCTGGGTGGAAAGGATGAGATGGATGCCGACCGCGCGGCTCATCTGCGCGAGGCGCACGACGCCGCTCTCGAGTTCGCGCGGATAGGTGGACATGATATCCGCGAGCTCGTCGATGATGACGACGATATAGGGCATGGCCTCCGGCATTTTTCCCTCCTTGTCGGGGTCCGATGCGGGCTTGCCCGCCAAAGCAGAAGCTACGGCGGGGGCGACGATATTCTCGTGGTATGAGGAGATGTCGCGCACCGCTTCGGCCTCAAGGATGTTGTAGCGTCGTTCCATTTCCTTCGCGAGCCACTTAATCGCGAGGATGGCCTTCTTCGCGTCGGTGATGACGGGAGTGAGGAGGTGGGGGATGGAATTGTAGAGCGTGAGCTCGACCCGCTTGGGGTCGATCATGATAAAGCGCAAACGCTCCGGCCCGCACCGGTAGAGGAGGCTGACGATAAAGTCGTGGATGGCCACTGATTTTCCGGCGCCTGTCGTACCGGCGACGAGGATATGCGGCATACGCGCGAGGTCGGCAAAATGCGGCGTACCCGTTATCGATCTCCCGAGTGCCACGAGAAGCGGCTTGTCGGAATTGACATACGCCTCGTCGGAGATAAGGGGAGCGAGCCCGAGAGTCGTCCGCGAAATATTGGGCACCTCGACCCCTACTTGTGATTTGCCGGGGATAGGTGCTTCGATACGGACGGGGGAGGCGGCGAGCGCGAGCTCAAGATTGCTCTGGAGCGCGATTATTTTTGAAAGCCGCACGCCTTCCGCGGGCTTCATCGCGTAGCGCGTGACGGTCGGGCCGATGGATGCTTCATCCATCTCGACCTGTATGCCGAAATTCTGGAGCGTGCGTTTGATGATGTTCATGTTGGCTTTCACATCACCGACTTCGGGCTTGCCCTTGTTCTTGGCGAGTATTGAGACCGGCGGGGGAATGTAGGTGCTCCCCGTCGCGGCGATGATGGGGAATCCGTCAGAGTCTGTTTTCGGCAAAGTCCGCGGTTCGCGGATCTGTTCCCGATCTCGCGGCGCGCTCTCATGCTCTTCCGGCTCGACTTCGACCGGAGAGGCAGACTCTACCGCGTCCGTTTCAGGTTCGACCGAAAGTCCCGTCACGGGGACGTCGAGCTCCACCGCCTCATCTTTCGCAAACAGGGCGCGGAAGCGCTCGCGCCACCGCGTGAAAAGGGCGCCGAGGTGGATGTCGAAGGCCACGATG
>JBBUAA010000079.1:0-4143 GCA_038061075.1 Patescibacteria group bacterium
GCGGTCACATTTGCGCCGGACGGAAAAGTTGATAGGATACGGGAATGAAAACAGAATTTCAACGTTCGCAGTCTGGCGCAACACGTTCGCAAATGCTTATACCGATGGTCATCGAGAAGACTTCGATGGGCGAGCGCGCATATGACATTTATTCCCGCCTCCTCAAAGAGCGGATTATCTTTCTCGGCGGGCCTATCGACAGCGACGTCGCGAATCTCGTCGTCGCCCAGCTCCTTTTCCTCGCATCCGAGGACCCGAAAAAGGACATTTCCTTCTACGTCAACTCCCCCGGCGGACACGTGTCGGCCGGCCTCGCCATCCTCGACACGATGAACCACATCCAGCCCAATGTCTCGACCGTGTGTGTCGGCATCGCGGCAAGCATGGCGGCAGTTCTCCTCTCTTCGGGTCAGAAGGGCAAGCGTTTCGCTCTGCCGAATGCGGAGGTCATGATCCATCAGCCGTCGGGAGGCGCGGAAGGTCAGGCGAGCGACATTGAAATAACGGCCAAGCACATCGTCGCCACCCGCGAGCGCCTCAACAAAATGCTCGCCAAGAACACCGGTCAATCGCTGAAGAAAATCGAGCAGGACGTGGACCGCGATTTCTTCATGACTGCCGAAGAGTCGGTCAAATACGGCATCGTTGACAAGGTGTTGACTTAGCTTATAGGTTCCAGCTTCTAGAAACTCGCCATTTTGCGAGGGTCTTTGCCTTCCCTAGCAGCTAGAGGTGGCGGATTTCAAACGCTGTGGTATATTGCCGACATACCCATTAGTATGAATTTCAATTTCATTTCGTCCGTTAGTGAGCCTATGGAAGCGCTCCAAGCACTTACTCGTGTAGCTAAGACGCTGGTAGTTTTGTCGCGCACATAACACTCACGCGGCGGGAAACCGACGCGTATGTCAATACAAATAACCCTCGCCCTGATTGCCCTTGCGGGCGCCATCGGCATCGGCATAGGATATTTCCTGCGCCTTATTATCACCCTCGGCAAGCGGGGCTCTTTGGAGCTTGAGATTCGCAAAATGCGCCTCGACGCCGAAGAGCGCGCAAAGAAGATCACGGAAGAAGCCGAGCAAAAGGCCAAGGAAAAAGAAGAGCACCTGTCATCGGAATTCAAGGGGCGGGAGAAGGACCTGAAGCAGACGGAGGAGCGCCTTGTGCGTAAAGAAGAGCTTCTCGACAAGCGGCAGACGAACCTTGAGTCTGAATCCGAATCGCTCACGAAGAAACAAGCGGACGTGCAGACGGCGAAAGAGAAGGCCGACGAGCTTGTCCGCGCGCAGCAGGAAAAATTGGAGAAAGTCGCCAATCTCTCTGCCGAAGAAGCAAAGGGTGATCTCATCAAATCGATAGAAAAACAGTACGAGACCGACCTCGAGGGCCGCATGCGAAAGCTTGAAATAAGCGGCAACGACCGCTTGGAGCAGCGCGCGAAAGAGATACTCACCACTTCCGTGCACCGCCTCGGGAATTCCGTCGTGTCCGATGTCTTGGCGACCACGATGACGCTGCCCAACGACGAGATCAAGGGAAAGATCATCGGCAAGGAGGGTCGCAACATCCGCGCCTTTGAACGCGCGACCGGCGTCGACGTCATCGTCGACGACACCCCCGGCACCATCACGCTTTCCTCATACGACCCCATACGGCGGCAGATTGCGCGCATCGCGCTCGAGAATCTCATTCTCGACGGCCGCATACAGCCCGCGAAGATAGAAGAAATGGTCAAAAAGGCGGAGGAGGAGATCAACACCATCATCAAGAAAAAGGGGTCCGAAGCGGCGTATGAGGCTCGCGTTCTCAATCTCGACCCGAAGCTCCTGATGATACTCGGCCGCCTCTACTTCCGGACGAGCTACGGTCAAAATGTCCTGGACCACTCGGTCGAAGTCGCACATTTGGCGGGCATGCTCGCGGTGGAATTGGGTGCCAACGAAGCGACCGCGCGCGCGGGAGCCCTCTTCCACGACATCGGGAAGGCGGTGGACCACGAAGTGCCGGGAACGCACGTCGAGATCGGCCGCAGGATATTGCAGAAATTCGGTATCGACGAAGCGGTGGTGAAGGCGATGCAGGCACACCACGAGGAATATCCGTATGAGACTCCAGAATCGATGATCGTGCAGGTGGCAGACGCCATTTCGGGCGGCCGCCCCGGCGCGCGGCGCGATTCGGTGGAGAATTACATCAAGCGTCTCACCGAATTGGAAGCCATCGCCAACGGCCAGCCGGGTGTCGAGAAGAGCTATGCCATCGCCGCCGGCCGCGATCTTCGCGTTATCGTGAAGCCCGAACAGATCTCCGACCTCGAAGCACGTAAGCTCGCCCGCGACATCGCCGACAAGATAGAAAAAGAACTCCAGTATCCGGGTGAGATAAAAGTCTCCGTCATTCGCGAGACACGCGTTATTGAGTACGCGAGATAAAGAAGGTTTTAAGCCATATTTTGGGTAATCGTCGAGAACGATTATTTGAGCGCGCAAAACCTGTAAACCAGTGTCGGTTTTCGAACTCCTCGGCTCGGAAGCGCGCGAGCACAGCTTGCGCGCTTCACTCGCTCTACGTCGTCCGTGGATAATAGGGTTTTGTCAATTGACCCCGCTCTTTCTAAAACGTCACGACGGGAGAAATATGTTTGTTTTACGCGCTTTTGACAAGGGTACGGTAGCGATGGCATAAGAAAGAGCGGGGTTGACACCCCTAATATACGGCTCAAAATGGTATCTACTGATGGTCGAGCATAGGTTTTAACCGTTTAAAAAAATATACGTATGGCAAATAAAATGGATTTAGTGGAGAGGGTCGCGACAACCATCTCCTGCACGAAGGCTGACGGCGAGCGCGCGGTGGAGGCTATCATCGCGATGATTACCGACACCCTCAAGAAGGGCGAGGAGGTCTCCATCGCAGGTCTCGGCATTTTTCAGGCGAAGACACGCGCCGGTCGCATGGGCAGGAACCCCCGCACCGGAGCTTCAATCCAGATCAAGGCAATGCGGGTACCCAAATTCCGCGCTTCCAAGACCTTGAAGGATGCGGTCAAGTAAGAAGGTGCTAGGGACTAGGTTCTAGCTTCTAGGATACAAAAATCCGCCTCTCGGCGGATTTTTGTATTATGTGCGGGATGGAAACTCTCACGGTACTTATCTGATGACTTTATTGTCAAAACTTCGACCAACCAAATATCCGGTTATGGCGGCTATGATGGGAAGACCGACCTCGCTACTGATAAATTCTCTAACAATGAGAACTGTTATGACAGCAAGAATTGCTAACCCCGCGATAATCTGCCCAGCGGCCAGTATGGATTGTAAAAGAACATTCGCCATATTTATAGGAGCCCCAGAGTTAGGAAAGATGCTTTTGGAAGCAAGAATTAAGGCGATAATGTAAACGACTCCGAAAGCAACGACGGCTACGGTGAAAATTATAAGAATGAGATCTGAGTCCATAAAATTATTTTCTACTTGCCTCAATCGCCTCCATTCCGCCGCCAAGATGAGCGTATGCAGGCAACGCGCGGGCACCTTCTATTTCCGCCTTTTCAGATTCGGCCATAGTAACTACCTTTTTCGTTCTATCAAAACGAATTTCAATCGTGCCCGCGCGTCCATCAAGAACGGCGATGACCTCTTGTGGGGTCCAGCTTTTAATTTCGTACTCCAATGCTTGAGCCAATAGATTGCCGCTTGCGCCGTCTGCTTTATACGCGCGAGCTTCTATGCAAAGCCCTCGTGATTGAAGGCAAGAAATATCGGTCGTGTTAATTTTTTGCTCGGCGATTATTCCATTAGAGGAATCGGAAATCCAACTACCTTGTGCGCTAACATAATCGCCGTCATCATAAAAGACGGGAGTTCCCCACGGTAAGCTAAAACTACCGCCCTTGAAATAGAGGGTGTTGTAAAGGAAAAAACTTTCCACAATAATAGCTATGCCGAATAAAATTGTGGCAATTCTCCAATGATTCCATTTTGCTTTTTCGGTTTCCATGATTCAGAATCTCTTTCCCTCAAATTTAAGATAGGAGCCGCGCCAATGTCTTTCTACGGGTTTCCTGGCAGTTTCTAATAATCATAATATTCTTCTTGATAACTTTCTTGAGGGTTACCGCCCCGGCCGCCGATGTCAAAA
>JBBUAA010000080.1:0-1093 GCA_038061075.1 Patescibacteria group bacterium
TTGTGACTTATCCACATACCGCGGATAAAAATGCCGCATATCTCTCACGCGGTGCAATAATGAATTAGTAATCGCATCTTCGCGTTATTGCGTAAGTGCGGGTCGAACTTAGCACTCAAGCAAAATATTATATATGGCAAAGAAAAAGAAGGCCAAGAAGGCGAAGAAGAAGGGCGGCAAGAAGAAGCACCGCTAGTGTTTCTTTCTCCACGACGGAGAAACGGCAATCCCTCCGAAAGGAGGGATTGTTTTTGTATCAACTCCAATCGCCCTTCGTATTCAAGGTATTCCTCGCCGAACCCATTTAGGACACGCCGTGTCCTAAATGGGTTCCATCTCGATGCGGGAGCTGTTGTCCGCGAGCCGGGGGTCGGAAATGATATCTTCGATTTCCCGCTCATACCGGGCACGATTTCCGAAGACGTCGGCAAGCTGCAGCGGATATATCACCGAGGGGAAGTTCTTTATGCCGAGGTAATCAAGATGGCTGCTCCAACGGTATTCCCGCAAATATGCGAGTGCTTTCCTCGGATCCTTGATCGCGCCTGCGCGCCATTCGGAATATGTAAAGTCGAGCGGATTCAGATGAATGTAATAGGGAATGTACATGAAGTGTGCGTCTCTCGTAATGTGCATCTTCTTGAATGTTCCCTGCCAGAGAACACCGCTTCGCTCGTATTTTTCATTGAAGTACTTTGCATATCCCATATTCAATTTTTGCATAAAGGCAGAGATACCGTTTTCTGTGACAGGGGATAGAAGGAGGTGATAGTGATTTTTCATCAAACAATACGCATGTATGTGTACAAGCATCTTGCGTTGCCGCTCGGACTGGCGTTCCTTCAGAATATAATTTGGAGCACTTTGCACATCATTGAAGACGTACATATCGTGTATGAAGCGAATGTAATCGCCCTCATTCATAAACACATTTCGCTTCTCTACGCCGCGGTTGATGACATGGTAGTAATCCACGCACCCATTGTAGCACCCATTTAGGACACGGCGTGTCCTAAATGGGTGCTAAGGGGGAGGTTTTAGGGTACGATTGCCAAATCATGGCATTTTGGAAATCGTTGTTCGGGGACGAGGA
>JBBUAA010000080.1:1193-3484 GCA_038061075.1 Patescibacteria group bacterium
ATGGTCCTGCATCAGGGCGGCATCGCGGAGATGCGCACCGGCGAAGGGAAGACGCTCGTGGCGACCTTGCCCGCGTACCTGAACGCGCTTGGAGGCAAGGGGGTGCATGTGGTGACGGTCAACGATTACCTCTCGCGTCGCGATGCGGTGTGGATGGGGCAGATCTACCATTGCTTAGGGCTCACGGTCGGCGTGTTGAATCATGAGACCTCGTTCATCTACGACCCTTCTCACATGTCCTCTGAAGTCTTGGCAAAGGAGGACGAGGTGAGAGACCAAATAGGAAGTTTCAAGGTGGAGCAGGATTTTCTCCGGCCCTGTACGCGCCGAGAAGCGTATGCGGCCGACATCACTTACGGGACCAACAATGAGTTCGGATTCGACTACCTTCGCGACAATCTCGAATACGAACCCGAGAAGCTCCGCCAGCATTCCCATCATTTCGCCATCGTGGACGAAATAGACTCCATCCTCATTGATGAAGCGCGAACGCCACTCATCATCTCCGCGCCCGTCGCCGACGCGGAATCCCTTTACGAGCGCTTCACGGGGATCGCGCGTACCCTTCTGCATGATGTAGATTACACCGTGGAAGAAAAGCACAAGCAGATAATCCTCACGGATGCCGGCATCGAAAAAGCGCAGGAGGCGCTCGGCATCGGGAATATCTACACCGATGCGGGCATCAAGTACGTGCACCATCTGGAGACTGCGGTGCGCGCGAAAGCCCTTTTCCAGAGGGACAAGGATTATGTGGTGAAAGACGGGCAGGTCGTCATCGTCGACGAATTCACGGGCCGCCTCCAACCGGGCAGGAGGTGGAGCGAAGGCCTTCATCAGGCCATCGAATCGAAAGAGGGCGTGGCGATGCAGCAGGAGTCGCGCACATTCGCCTCCATCACATTCCAGAATTACTTCCGCCTCTATGGCAAGCTCGCCGGCATGACCGGTACCGCGGCGACGAGCTCGGAGGAATTTTACAAAGTATACGGATTGAATACGGTCGCCATCCCGACCAACAAGCCGAGTTGCCGGACCGACCACAACGACCTTATTTTTCAGAGCGAGACGGGAAAGATGAACGCCATTGCCAAGCAGGTGCGCGAGCTCCATCTTATGGGACAGCCGGTCCTTGTCGGCACGGTCTCCGTCGAGAAGAACGAGCTTCTCTCGGCGCACTTCAAGCAGGCGGGCATCCCGCATGAAATATTGAATGCCAAGAACCACGAACGCGAAGGGGAGATAATCGCGCAGGCGGGGAGAAGCGGGGCGGTGACGATAGCGACCAACATGGCGGGCCGCGGCGTGGACATCAAGCTCGGCGGAAATCCGGGGAGTGACGAGGCGTACGAAGAAGTCAAAAAGACCGGCGGGCTTTTCGTTCTCGGCACGGAGCGGCACGAGGCGCGGCGCATCGACAATCAGCTGCGGGGCCGGTCGGGGCGCCAAGGCGACCCCGGCGCGACGCAATTTTTCGTGTCGCTCGAAGACAGCCTCATGCGCGTTTTCGCTTCAGATGTCATCAAGCGGGTGATGGGCACTTTCAAGATCCCCGAGGACGAACCCATTTACAATTCGATGATAACGCGCTCGCTCGAGAAGGCGCAGAAGCGCATCGAGGAATTGAATTTCGACGCGCGCAAGCATGTGCTGGCGTACGACGACGTCTTAAACGTGCAGCGCAAGAGCATCTATGCGCGCCGCCGGATGCTGCTCTCCGCAGAGGGTGCGGTCGGCAGCGAACTCGAAAGCCTTGCGGCGGAAGACCCCACACTTCCCGACATCGTATCGAAGAAGCGGGAAGAACTCGGAGCATCGTTCGACCCGACCGTGCGAAGACTCCTCCTTCAGGTCATCGACGTACTGTGGGTGGAACATCTTGAAGCGATGGAATATTTGCGTAGCTCGGTCAATCTGCGCGCGTACGGACAGCGTGACCCGCTTGTAGAATACAAGAAAGAGGGGCTCAAAATGTTCCAGACCATGGAAGAGTCATACAAAATGCAGGTGCGCCACATGCTCGGAAACCTCGGATTGCCCGCAGCGCCGTCACCGGAGGCGCGAGTTATCCACAGGGCGGCGCGCACCATCACGGCGGAGAGCGGGCGGGGCCCGACGAAGACGTATGGCCGCAACGACAAGGTCATCATCACCGATGGAAAAGAGACGCAGGAGATGAAGTACAAGAAAGCGGAAGCCCTGCTTGCGACCGGACAGTGGAAAATTGTTCAATAGCCCGACATCTCGGACTGCGAGATACGAAGAATGCCGACATCTCGGCGGTTCTCGGC
>JBBUAA010000080.1:3584-13416 GCA_038061075.1 Patescibacteria group bacterium
GCCAACATGGAGAAGGGCGAGATGCGCGTTGAGGCCAACATCAGCGTATCTAAAATATCAAATGGAAAAAATAAAATATTGGGAACCAAAGTTGAAATAAAGAACCTTAATTCGTTCCGTGCGATGGAGCGCGCAGTTCTGTACGAAATTAAACGCCAGACGGAATTACTTCTGCGCGGGGAAAAGGTGATACAGGAAACGCGCGGATGGGATGAGGCGAAGCAGTCCACGTTCGTACAGCGTACGAAGGAGGGGAGCGCGGACTACCGCTACTTTCCCGATCCCGACCTGCCGTCGTTGCGCTTGAGCGAGGTCAGTGAATTTTCAAAGGAGAGTCTTGAGAAGGAGATGCCGGAATTACCGTGGGAGCGCCGCGAGCGGTATGAGAGGCTTGGGATTAAAAAGGACGATGCGCGGCTCTACGTCCAAGAACCGGCCCTCGGAGGCTTTTTTGAAGAGGTGCTCGGGCTACTTGGCGGAGATACGGCGCGCCCCACCGATGGCGGGGCGCGCATACTGCTCGCGAGCAATTACATCGCGAACGACCTTGTGAAGCTTATGCGAGATATCGAGGGTCGAGATTCGGGATATCAAGACGAGATGCCCATCTCGGCCAAGAATTTCAAAGAAATCATCGATATGCTCGCCGAAGGGAAAATATCCTCTCGTGCCGCCAAGGATATCCTTGCCGCCTGCGTGAAGGGGGGAGCCGACGAGCCGCGCCGTTACGCGGAGGCGCAGGGCCTCCTGAAGGCAGGAGGCTCGACGCTCGAAGGTGTCGTAAAGGAAGTAATCGCGAATAACCCCAAGGTTGCGGCCGATTTTCGTGCGGGAAAGGGTGCTGCACTGGAATTCCTCGTCGGACAGTGCATGAAGGCATTACGGGGAGCGGGTGATCCGGCCGCGCTTCGCGAATTACTCAAAAAAAATATTAAAAATCTCGGCTAAGAAAGTTCTGCCGAGATAGCGGAAAATATAAAAGCATCTCGGAATCTCGGATGGGATTTTTGCCCAATTATCCACATGGGGGTCCGGAAACCCGAGATTGGCGTCCTGATGATGTATACTGCGGGCAATGTCTGACGAAATGACCATCGGTGGCAAGCAGTATATCTCGTCGAAACGAGCCGCGGAAATCAGCGATTATACGCAAGACTATATCGGCCAACTCGCCCGCAAGCGCCTTATCGATGCACATCGGGTCGGAGGCCTCTGGTACGTATCTATGGATGCTCTGCTCCGGTACAAGGAGAAGGCAGAGAGCTACATCCCAACACCCCCGCAGAACGCCGTATTGAGAGACAGGGAATCCCTCGTGTCTTTCGACGGCAAAGATTACGTCTCGGCGAGCCGAGCCGCCGAGATTACCGGATATCACTCCGATTACGTGGGGCAGTTGGCGCGCTCGGGTACCGTGCTCTCAAAGCAGGTGGGAAACCGATGGTACGTAGAGCGCTCGCACATTGTGGGCCATAAAAAGGAAAAAGACAGCCTGCTTGCTGCGGTGCAATCCGAAGCGGTGGGCATCGTCAGACCGGAAACCTCCTATTCTCCCGCGTATGGTGCTCAAAATGATGCAGAGCCGTACTTCAAGTACACGAGTGATGATGGGGACCTATTGCCGGTGGTGTCGCAAACGCGCGAGGTCCGACCGGAGGGAGTGCGGGATGCCCGCGAAGGGGAATCACACCACCTTCCCATACGCGTGGTGCGATCGTACGAGGTACCCGCCGTTGCGGGACGTATTGTTGCCCAAGATACCCTAGGAAAGAGTAAAAGAAAGCCGGTTCGGCGAACCGGACTGAGTAATAAATATATAGTTATTTCGGGAGCGCTCGCAACGATAGTCATCGTGCTCTCTGTCGGGGTCATCATGCCGAAATCGGGATGGGTGTACACGCAAGGCGCGACTGAAGAGTCGAAGAGTGGCGCAATGTTGGCCGGCGTGGCCACAGCAGTTACGAAGATTGGGGATATTTTGGAGGAACTTCTCGCCCCAAAGCTCGAATACCGCCGGTCCGATTGACTGTAGCGCGCCGTATCCGGCAAAAATAGCCGAGATATCGATATAAAATGTACCTCGGACGGCCGAGTTTTTTTGTTGTACATCTCGTGCACGCCAATTTTAAATAGAGATATGAGCATCTTTGCTTTCAGAACCTAGCCAAACCTTGAACGAACGGCGTAATACAAGAGTTCCAGAGCCCGCGTAAGACCTCTCCTGCTCTGCCGGCAGCTGTTTTTTGCGGTCTCCGGCCCAAAATCCGTCATAAATCCGCGCAAACCGCTTTAGCCAAAGATATCCACAGAATTGTCCCCCCGCTATCAACAGGATATCCAGAATATCTAGTAAAATAGTAGTTACTTCGGGTTCGCGCAGTCTGAAGGTAACGCAAATGAACGACGAAATATTTTTTGACGGAGTCCGGTACGTGTCTGCCGGTCAGGCCGCATCTTTTCTCGGTGTCACACGGGACTATGTCGCGCGTTTGTGCAAGGAGACAAAACTCACAGGAAGGAGGGTCGGGAGAGAGTGGTACGTGAGCAACGATTCGCTCCGGAATTTCCTCGTCGACCATGAGTATACGAAGGCGCGCCGACGCGAGGATCTGGCGGCAACGCGGCGGCACGAGTATCAGGTTAACAGTCAAAACGTCGGACGCGCGGCGGAAACACTGCCGTCCTACGCTTCGGTCGTCGCGAGCTCGGCCCCGCGCTGGCAGGCACCCGCATTCAGGGAGGCGTCTCCCCGCGTCACGACCTCACGAAGATCATACGCGCACGAGGCGCTCACTCGCGCGATGAATGCCGAGGTGCACAACATCATTTCATCGGATCCGCTTGTGGCAGCGGCGGGAAATCTGCGCGTGCCAATACAGGCGCTCACGCCGGGGCTGGATATGTTGCACAAGCTGGTCGCGCTCATGGTCGCGGTCCTCTTCACCGCGGGCACGTACGCATTTATCGATGCGGAGTATGCGCGCATCACGCTGCGCGAGGCGCCGAGCGTGGCGTCCTCTATCGTGGAATCGGCGCGCGTACAGCTCGCGGCGGTGGCCGCGAATCCGCCGCGCGCTCTCACTGACCTGTTTGCGCGGCTCGCGCGCGCGGTCAATACGCGCGTGAACACTTTCGTCTACTCTATCGCATTTCCGGAATCGCTCGTCCCGCGATATGCCGCAGATGCACCGAGCGGCGTCGTCTCGGTCCGCGTCTCTGCAGGAAAAGCACCGGTGCCGACAGCGCCCGTCTCCTCTCTCGCGAATGCCACAACATCTCCGATGCCGCGGACCGCGACCACGCAAGCGCAGAGCGCAGGCGAACAGTCTACCGGAGGTGTCACATCCCGTCAGGTCATCGAGCCCCCCTCCGCGCAAGGCTATGGCGGGGCGCAGCGGGTCATCGAGCAGCGTATCGTTTCCGCGGGAGGAATATCGGAAGAAATTCTCAATGCGCGGCTTCAGCAGTTGGACAACAAACTCATGAGCCTAATCTACGGCGCCTCCTCTGCCCCCGGCCCGGTCACCTACGTCTCCACTCCCCCCGCCTCCGGTGGCATCACGAACAACGTCGCTTTGACCAACCATATCGACCAGCTCGCGGATGTCACTATATCCGGTGGGACCATTACCGGCACCGCCATCTCCGGCGGCACCATCACCGACGCCGTTATTGCCGGCGGCTCGCTTTCGGGCGCATCCGTCTCCGCGACCACTCTCTCCTCCTCGGGCGCCACTAGCCTCGCGACGACGACCGTGACCGGCGACCTCACGGTGACAGGTGCGATCTCGCTCACCGGCCCCTCCACATTCACCCAAGCCTCCACGTCGCTCCTTTCGGTGCACACCAAAGCATACTTCGGCGGCTCTGCAACGAGCACGTTCGACAGCGCAGGCAATCTTTTCGCGGCGGGCACCGTCGGCATTGGGACGACCTCGCCGTGGAAGATGCTTAGCGTCGCCGGCGACATCATCGGCACCAACTTGACCGCGACGGGCACGCTCGCGGTCTCGGGCGCCTCCGCCTTCACCGGTCTCGCATCCTTCACGCAAGCCTCGACGACCCGTTTCTCCGTCTTCGACAAAGCATACTTCGGCGGCTCCGCAACGAGCACGTTCGACAGCGCAGGCAATCTTGCGGTTGCCGGCACCCTCGGCGTGACGGGAAATACCACACTCGCGAACGCGACCACTACCAATCTCTACTCGACGACCGCATCGTCAACGAATCTCTTTTCAACGAACGGCACAATCGGCGTGCTCTCTGCGGGTACGCTCAATCTCTCAGGACTCGCGACATTCGCGAACGGTTTCGTCTCGCAAGCAAGCTCCACCGTCGCGGGCGACTTCACAACGACCGGTACCAATGCGTTCACTGGTGCCTCCGCCTTCACCGGCCTCGCATCGTTCACGCAAGCCTCCACCACCCGCTTCTCCGTCTTCGACAAAGCGTACTTCGGCGGCACGGCGACCTCGACCTTCGACTCAGCCGGCAATCTTGCAGTTGCCGGCACACTCGGCGTGACGGGGAACACCACGCTTTCGAACGCCACGACCACCAATCTCTTCTCCACCACCGCATCCTCGACAAATCTATACAGCACCAACGGCACCATCGGCGTGCTCTCCGCAGGTACCCTCAATCTCACGACACTCTCCGCAACCAATGGCACATTTAGCGGCACGCTCGGCGTGACGGGACTCTCAACATTGGGTCAGGCCTCGACAACTTTGTTCAGCTCATACGGCCCCGCGTACTTCGGCGCGACGGCCACTTCCAGCTTCTCCACGACGGGCGCGCTCACGCTCGTCAATGCACTTACCTACGGCGGCGTCACGCTCTCGAACGCGGTGACGGGCACGGGCAACATGGTGCTCTCTGCATCACCGACATTCACCGGCACCATCGCCGCCGCCGCACTCAACACCTCCGGCGTCATCACCTCGACCGCCACGGGAGCCAACACCTTCCCCTACGCTTCCTCCACCGCCCTCACCGTGAGCGGGCACTGCGTGACGGCAGACACGCGCCTGCGCCGCAGGCGCAGGCGCTCCGACGGCTCGTACGAGTACGACGAGCCGGAGGTAGTAGACCTCGAAGCGGGCGACGAGATTCAATCGCTGGACGAAAAGACGGGCGAGCTAGTCTGGAGCCGCGTCAACCGCGTCATGTTCATGGGTGTCAAGCAGACGTACCGCATCGTCACCGAAGACGGCCGCACCATCCGCACCACCACCGAGCATCCGTACCTCGTCAAGAATGCGAAAGGCAAGTGGCTCAAGCACCGCACGGCGCTCACGGCAAGGTCTTACCTTGCCGTGCCGAATGCGGGATGGGCGACGGTAGCAAATCTCCGCGAAGGCGATGAAATTGCAGTCGCCTCAACCGATGATTTTGGAAATGCGTTTGGAAATCTCGGTGAGAGTCTTGGGCGAGAGAGTGCCGAGTTTGGCGCGAATGAGCCGCTGGTCAATCGTTATGATCTTGCCGACGAGCACGACTCCTTCTCGGAGCAAGCCGGAGCGCTTTTGTTCCGCGCCTTTTACATGATAGTTGCGACCCTTGGACGCAGACTCGGTTTGAGAGGTGAGCGCGACCAAAATAACATCTTCGCGCGAGCGATTGAAAACATCGGAGGAAATAACGAGAGCGGGACGCTGTTTGAGCGTACTGAAATCGGTAAAGGGAAAAGGAACAACGACTATGTCCCCGCGTTTATACCCGGTCATAGATCGAATCCTGATCGTTATTCCAGAACTCGAACGACGGCTCCGCAAGCTTCAGAAGGGCGATATCCTCAATTGAAAGGCCTATCAATTTTGGCAATCGCGCGAGCAGTTGCCGCTGATCTTCAGGTTTCGACTTCTCTATTGCTCGCTCAATTTGAGCCAAAGTTAAATCTTGCATACGCAGGAAGTATAGCACTGCCGCAAGTGAAGAATCAATGGAGCGCCGCCCCGCCGTGGCGGGGCGGCGCTGAAAAAGCTTTGCGCTGGGCCAAGATTTTGAGCATCGAACCAGTCGCCGAGGAAGACGTGTACGATGTGGAGATAGAGGATACCCACAACTTCGTCGCCAACGGAATTATTGCGCACAACACCTACCTCGGCAATCTCCTCGCCTCCGCGAGCTCCACCATCGGCGACGGCACGCAGACGGGCGGGCTCACCATCTCGGGCGGGGCAACGACGACGGCAACATCAACGCTTGCAGGACTACTTGTCACAAGCGGGAATGTGGGGATTGGTACGGCGAGCCCTGCCGCCAAACTTTCATTTGGTACCGTATCGGGCGATTTAATCCGTTTGTATCAAAGTGGCGCGGCAACTAACTATGGTTGGGGAATAAACGGGGGCGAACTGCAGTCATATATTCCGACAGGATCTCACTTCTCCTTCAATATAGGCGGTGCCTTCCAAACGAGCGGCACCAATGAAGTCATGAGAATAACAGGAACCGGCAACGTCGGCATCGGGACGACTTCGCCCGCGACGCTCTTGAGCGTCGCGGGCTCGGGCTACCTCACGGGTGGGCTCGGGGTGGGGGTCTTGAACACTACGGCGGGCACGTTACAAACAAGCGGCGCGATGACGGTCGGCGGTGGCTTGACGGTGAATGGCACATGCGTTACGGCGGATACGCGCCTGCGCCGCAGGCGCAGGCGCAAGGATGGCTCGTGGGAATACGACGAGCCGATGATCAAGGACATCGAAGAAGGAGATGAGGTGCAGTCGCTCGACACGAAAAACGGTGAATTCACATGGAGCCGCGTGAAAGGCGTCGTGTACACCGGCATTCAGCCCATCATACGGATTACGACGCAGTCGGGTAGGGAGATCAGTACGACCCATGTTCATCCATACCTCGCGCGCACCGGCGAATACCGCCGGAAGGTATCGCACAAAGCCCAGAAGTCGTATCGCTTTGAGGTGGATCTCTCGATGAAAATCGAGGATTTTAGCGCGGATTCTATTATTGCTATCGCGAACGAAGAACAGTCGTACGTTCTCGAAGTCCCGCGCAAGGTCAAACAGGAGCTGCGCGACAGAGTACGTCACCTGCGCAAGCCGAAACAATTTCTGCCCGCCACGTACGCGCTTTCAGTCGTCGAAATGCTCGAAAGAATGGAAGCGCGAGTACACGAGCTTGTCATTGATACGGATTATCTGATGTATGACGACCTCATCACGAACATCATCCGCACCGCATTTCCTTCCGTCTATATTTCATTCCGGCAGGTCGGCAAGCGCTCTCCGGCGCATCTGGCGGCGTATAAGGTACATAAGAATAAAAAAGTCGCGGACGCCGCCGCGACAGTCGAAATGCTAGTTATAAAAACAGAAAACGCCCTTAGGACTACCTTCAGTTCAAACCTTTCGGCAGAACCTCCCGTTGGTCCACAGGCGTCATCTGGTAGGCGCAGGATACTCGACCAAGATGAATTTGTCAAGAAGCAAGAGATGAAAGGAGTATGGACAAAGGCCGCGGAGTTGAAAATTGGCCAGGAAATCGCCGTCGCGTACGGCAATACGCCAGCATGGGAGCGTGTTGTCAAGCTGGAGGTACATCAGCCGGAAAGCGTGTATGACATTGAGATAGAAGGCACGCACAACTTCGTCGCGAACGACATCGTCGCGCACAACACCGCCATTTTCCAGCAGGCCTCGACCACATTATTGAGCGTCCACTCCAAAGCCTACTTCGGCGGCACGGCGACGAGCACGTTTGATTCGACGGGGGCCCTCACGCTCATAAACGCCCTCACCTACGGCGGCGTCACGCTCTCAAATGCAGTAACCGGCACCGGCAACATGGTGCTCTCGGCATCACCGACCTTCACGGGCACCATCGCGGGCGCAGCACAAACACTCTCCAGCACTCTTAGCGTAACCGGACTCTCCACATTCGGCGGCTTCTTGAGCAACGCCTCCTCCACCATCACTTCGGGATTGTTCAGCGCTTCCGGAGGGGCGAGCACCACCGCATTCACAAATTCCGGCCCGACGTGGCTCACCGGCCTCACCGCAAGCTCTCTTCTCGCGCTCGACCAGAACAAGCAGGTCGTCGCCACCACCTCCATCGGCGTGAATCTTCTCACGGGTATTCTCCCGATAGCGAACGGCGGAACGGCCACGAGCACCCAAGTGACCAACGGCGTCAACTACTTCGACGGCACCCGCATCACGAGCGGCACCGCGCTTACCTACGCAAGTTCCATTCTTACCTCCCCGCTCTTCGCCGCTTCGCAAACATCAGGCACATCCACCATCGCCGCAGGGCAAGGCTTCACCATCGGCACGAGCCAGTTTGTCCTCCAGCAGGGCAGTGGGAATGTCGGCATCGGGACGACTTCTCCGGCGACGAATTTGGCGATTTCCGGCCACTGCGTGACGGCCGATACGAAATTGCGCCGCCGCAGGAAGGCGCGCAAGGGTGAGGAGGCCGAGGCCGACGAGGACGGTTATATCTACGACGAAGTCGCCATCGTGGACCTCGAAGCGAGCGACGAAGTCCTCTCGCTCGACGAAAAAACGGGCGAGATGGTCTGGAGCCGCGTGCGCAAGGTGATGTTCATGGGCATGCGGCAAACCTTCCGCATCACGACGGAAGACGGCCGCACCATCCGCACCACCGCCGAGCACCCGTACCTTGTAAAAAACGCAAAGGGCAAATGGCTGCGGCACGAGAGCGCACTCACGGCAAGGTCTTACCTTGCCGTGCCGAATGCGGGCTGGGCGACCGTCGCCAATCTGCGCGAGGGAGATGAGATAGCGGTTTACGGTGAGCAAGTCGAAGCCGTTGCGGCTTACGACACCTTGCGCGGCGGAAATCGTATTGGGAGCGGTTCTGCTCGCCATCCCGAGGGTGTGAGAAGTACAGCATGGTCTTTGTACTCGGAGCACTCGTCGAGCATTTCGCCGAATCGCTTCAGCAGGAGATTGGGATCGTTCTGGGGAAGCAGAAGCAATACGACGCCGAACACGTCGCCTTGGCACATGTACATGAAATCGTGGTCGTTCGTCACGACAGCCCTCTCTTCCGCAAGCGAAGCGCGAGCGTGGGCATTGTCGGGTGCCCGCTTGGTTGCGAGCGTGAAGTCGACTTTCCGCTTCGAAAGAAACGCCGCAAGTTCCTTGCGGACATTCTCATCAAGCAGAAACCGGATCCGTGTTGACGAGGACATTGCTCTTTTGAGTAATGCTGCTTGCGTAATCGAGCGCCGCGGAAATCTGCTCACGGGAGAGGTGAGTCATGAAAGTGTCTTGAATGGCCTTGACCGACTCCCCGGCTGCGAGCAATTGGAGAACCTGCCATACCATGATGCGCGTACCCTTAAAGGTGGGCTTGCCGTGGCAAATCGCGGGGTCGGCAACGATGTATTTGTTGATGACGATACGCTTGTTCATAACACCGACAGTATAGCACCAGCCCCGATGAAGCCGCAATGGAGCGCCGCGCGCTCCGCGCGCGGCGCTGTTTACGGTGAGCGAAGTCGAACTGAAAAAGGCATGAAATGGGCCAAGATTTTGAGTATCGAAGCCGTCGCAGAGGAAGACGTGTACGACGTGGAGATAGAGGGCACGCACAACTTCGTCGGGAACGGCATCGTTGCCCACAACACCTACCTCACCGGCGGACTCGGGGCGGGGGTCTTAAATACCACGAGTGGCACGATTCAATCCTCGGGCAACATGACGGCTGGCGGCGTACTCGCCATCAACGGCACCACCGGCACCACCACCATCGCCGCGGGCCAAGGCTTCACCATCGGCACCAGCCAGTTCGTCCTCCAGCAGGGAAGCGGGAATGTGGGCATCGGGGAAACGGCACC
>JBBUAA010000081.1:0-1038 GCA_038061075.1 Patescibacteria group bacterium
TATGAAAGTTTGGGTTGCGGGCGCTGCTTTTGTGCTCCTTGCCGGAGCGATTTTTCTTTATTCACAAAATCCCTTCCCTTCAGTTGATGAACCGGAAGGTCCGGAACTCAATACTGCGGCAACGACATCTATTGTTACGATGCCGCCCAAGCCGGAATCGGATTTTGTTCCGTTGTCGGAAGAGCATTCTGATACCGCAAGCAATGACGTCAGTTCTACAGCGAAAGAACCCGTAAAAGTCTGCGTCGGAGATGAGAGTGCAAATTTTGACTGCTACGAAAGGCACTACGTACGATTGGTAAAAGAGGGAGGCATCAAAGCGGCTTTTGCCGACCTCAAGGCCCGCTACCCGCAGAACCCCTACCTCATCGCGCAGTGTCATCCCGTCACGCATGTTATCGGGCGCGAAGCGGCATTGAAATTCAGGACGCCGGGCGAAGCGTACGTGCAAGGTGACAGTTTCTGCTGGTCGGGCTATTACCACGGTGTGCTCGAGACCTTTGTGGGGAATATCGGGAGAAAGAATCTACCGAATGAGATAGACCATATTTGCGACGGCGTCGAAGGGAAGGAACGTTTGAGTTTTGATTACTACAATTGCGTGCACGGCCTCGGGCACGGCGTGATGGCCATAACCGACGACGAACTCTTCGAATCGCTCGATTACTGCGACGACCTCTCGGGTACGTGGGAGCAGCAATCGTGCGCGAGCGGCGTCTATATGGAAAACGTCATCGTGGACAACCTCAACCACTTCACGAAATACTTGAAGCCCGCCGAGCCTCTCTACCCGTGTACGGCAAGTGCCGAGAAATACAAGAACACCTGCTATCTCATGCAGACCTCGTACATACTGAAAGTGAATGGCGGTGATTTTTCCGACACCTTCGCATGGTGTCGCAAGGCGGAGGAAGCTTTCCGGGGGACGTGCCTGCAGAGCCTAGGTCGCGACGCATCGGGTCGTAGCTCCAGCAACGCATCGGAAACCAAACGGACATGCCTCCTCGGCGGGAATTTCTTCGAGCGTTCGAATTGCGT
>JBBUAA010000082.1:0-5368 GCA_038061075.1 Patescibacteria group bacterium
ATGTGGGATGACAACGGCAACATCGGCAAGCGCTACCGCCGGCAGGATGAGATAGGCACGCCCGCATGCATCACGATAGATTTCCAGACGCTCGAAGACGGCACGGTCACGGTGCGCGACCGCGACGGGGGGACACAGGAGCGCGTCGCTGTTGACAAGGTAGCGTCTCTCATAGTATAATCCCAACCTTTGTTCTTTGAGATAGGGGGATTGCCACAGTGGAAAGCGGCTCAAGGTGCAGCCATTTCCCCCTGCGGCAAATCCTAGGCAACCGCTGCAGGAGAAAGGGGCCACAAAATGGCTCTTGCGACCACCCCGGCCATCGTAAGGCCGAAGAAGATCGTTGAGCTCGGAGAGCTCACGGTCGACTACGACGAGACCATCGCGGCGAAGATCGCGTGGAATGGGGACCCAAAGCGCATTGCTTGGAACACCCCGTTGGCCACCGACGAAAACTTTCCGGACAAAAATACCGGCAAGATTGTCTATGATGCTAGCGCGTGGCACTTCGGCGTTTGGATGCCCAAAGATGTGCTCAAAGCCTCGGTCGAGGCCGAGGGCAAAATACTGGGCACACCGAAGCCGTTAATCGACTCGGCCATCCGCAATCCGCGGCCGAAGCTCGACAACATTATGCCGTTGGTGGCAGCCGGTCAGGAGTTCGTGGGCGCCCGCCGCCATCGCTACGCGCTGTACCTCGACCGCCATGGCGGCAAGCGCTACCTCGACTTCGTCCTTCTGGATTCGGACGAGGAGTGGGTCGACCGCTGGCTGTTCCTCGTCCTCGCAGGAGCCCGTCCCTTACGCGCTTGAGCTCCCTGCTCTGGACACCTCGGTCCCCTGGGACCCCTTCGGCCTCCGCGGTTGCTTGCGGAGGTCGATTCTTTTTCTGATACTATGTGATGCGGGTAGTAGGCGTATGCGCTTTGCGCGTCGGCGGCTACGGCTTCCGGAAGCCGAATCCTGAAATACGATGTGCCGGAGTCGCGGCGGCCACGGTTTCCGCGAGAGCGCATGTCGCGATTTCCACAAACACAAAGCTCCTTGGTGCGGAATACTGGAGGATTCTTAATCCCAAATTCGATACAGGCCGGAGAGCGTTCAATGGCTGGTGGCAATGATGATTTTCCGCACGTTTCTTCGTGGACGCCAACCGCAATCGCTACGCGCTGTACCTCAACCACAATGGCGACAAGCGCAACCTCAACAACGTCCATCTGGATTCGGACGAGAAGTGGAACGACAACTGGCTGTTCCTCGTCCTCGCAACGGGCAAACGTGTTCAGCGTGCAGGCGGCTGGGCGCGGCTCTCCACATTGCGCATCCAGCCGCCGAGCATCCGGCCGATGTCATCGAGCGGCTCGGACAGAGCGGCGTACTTCTTCGTATCAATGTCTTTCACTTCCCACGCAATGCGCAAGAAAAACTTGAGCACGTCGGTTCGGGCGACTGCTTTTTGGACAAACGGCAACTTTTTGTCCTTTGGGAGGTATCCGGCGGTGAAGGCCAGTTCGAGTATTTCAATGAACGCGGAATCAATTTTTCTGCCGAGTGTGTGCCGCGATTTTTTCGGAAAATGATTATGGATTTCCCGCCACAACCTATAGACGGCGATGAGACGATCGATAATCGCCAAATTCCGTTGGGGGGGGGGTTACTCTGGGCGGATTCAGTTCGCTCATCCATACGAGGATATCATCTCGGTCGAGAATTTGCTCGCGGCATGGCGTGAATTCGTGCGCGGCAAGCGCAAGAAGCGCGATGTGCAAGAGTTCCAGTACAAGCTGATGGACAACATCCTCGCGCTCCATCGCGACCTAAAATATGGACACGGCGTGTCCATATTTCGTTACAAGCACGGCGGCTACAAAGCGTTCAAGATATCCGACCCCAAGCCGCGAGACATTCACAAGGCGAGCGTGCGCGACCGCCTGCTCCACCACGCGCTGTACCGCAAACTCTACCCCTTCTTCGACCGCACGTGGATAGCCGATTCGTACTCATGCCGCAAAGGGAAGGGAACCCACAAAGCGATGAAGCGCTTTCGACAATTCGCATACAAAGTTTCGCGCAACCACACCCGTACCTGTTGGGTGCTCAAATGCGACATCCGCAAATTCTTCGCGAGCATCGACCACTCCATACTTAACGACATCGTA
Source organism: Patescibacteria group bacterium (assembly GCA_038061075.1). Classification (GTDB taxonomy): domain Bacteria; phylum Patescibacteriota; class Minisyncoccia; order Phycocordibacterales; family UBA2100; genus UBA10103. The sequence continues at coordinate 2,160 of JBBUAA010000082.1, forward strand.
AGTCGTTATATTCCCGATGAACGGATAAAGTAACTCATCGCCGAAGTCATCGGCAGTTTCCACTCGCCACCACCTATTGTTTATTTTCTCCGACCGGACGAGATAAACAATACAATCCAAGAGGTGACACCTCTTGGATTACCGCTCGGCAATCTCACGTCGCAGCTGCTTGTGAACGTATACATGAACGAGTTCGACCAATTCGTGAAGCACAAACTCAAAGCGAAGTACTACGTCCGCTATGCTGATGATTTCGTGTTTCTTTCGCATGACAAGGGCGAACTCGAATCGCTACTGCCGCGCATCGAAGAGTTTTTGAGATTGAGGTTAAACCTCAATCTCCATCCCGACAAAGTTTCAATCAAGACGTTTGCGTCCGGCGTCGATTTTCTGGGCTGGGTGCATTTCCCCGGCCATCGCGTGTTGCGGAGTGCAACGAAGCGGCGGATGATACGGAATCTGCAGCGTGATGCCAACGAGAAGCGCGTCGAATCATACCGGAGTTTGTTGGGCCACGGGAATACGTATGGTCTCGTCTCGTCGCTCCTCTAAGGCTACTGTGCTACCCCGTTAGAAATAGGAAGCTACGCTTCCAAACAGGCGTTCTTTGCCCCTCTGGTTACTCGGATTCGGGAACGTTGATGTGGGGCACGTGGCTTGGCCCAGCTTCCGCGATTTCTAACGGGGTGTTACGATGCGGGCATGCCTGAGCGCCCGCTCACCATTTCCATCACGACCGGTACGGTCATAAAGGCGGTCCTCGTCCTCGTGGGGGTGTGGCTTCTCTTTGAGCTGCGCAGTCTGGTCCTCGATGTCGTTGCCGCGATCGTGATCGGCTCCGCGGTAGAGCCGGGGGTTGCGCGGCTCACACGAAAGTGGATCCCGCGGGTCCTCGCGGTCGTCATCATTTATGTCGCCCTCTTTGCTGTCTTCTTCAGCATATTCTTCTTCTTTCTGCCGACCGTATTTCAGGATTTCGCCGCGCTCATCTCATCGCTCCCGACCTATCTCGACACATTGAACCGCATGAGCGCGTTCGATGAATTCGCGCGCGTTCTCGGCGTCGCCCCTCCGGCGGACCTCTCGACAGCGGGTCTCATTGAAGGCGTGCAGGATGCTCTCGGCGGAAGCGCCGTGTTCGGAAATGCGTTCACCGCTCTCGCGAGCATATTCGGCGGCGTGTTCTCTTTTGTTCTCATTATCGTGCTCTCATTTTATTTTGCCGTCATCAATACCGGCGTCGACGACTTCCTCACCATCGTGGCGCCCCGCGCGCATCACGCCTACGTGTTGGACCTCTGGCGCCGTTCACGGGAGAAGATCGGGCTCTGGATGCAGGGGCAGCTTCTCCTCGCCGTCATTATGGGGGTGCTCGTGTACCTCGGGCTCACGATACTCGGCGTCAAGCATGCGCTCATTCTTGCCGTCATCGCTGCGGTCTTCGAGATAATTCCGGTCTTCGGCCCGACCTTGGCCGCGGTTCCCGCCATCATGATAGGATTCGTCGACGGGGGACTCACGACAGGATTTCTCGTCATCGCGCTCTACGTTATCTTCCAGCAATTCGAGAATCACCTCATTTACCCACTGGTTGTCACGCGCGTGGTCGGCGTGCCTCCGATATTGGTCATTCTCGCGCTCATCGTCGGAGCGCAACTCGCCGGCTTCCTCGGTATTCTTCTCTCGGTCCCGATTGCCGCTATCATTCAGGAATTCGTGCGTGACGTGCGGGACCGGCGCGCGTTTGCCGGAGAACCCGTCCCCTAGTTCATGGCGAAGCCGTTATATCTCACGACCACGCTTCCGTACGTCAATGCAGAACCGCATCTTGGTTTTGCGCTTGAGATAGTGCAGGCCGACATTCTCGCGCGTTATCGTGCCTTATGCGGCGACGAGGTTTTTTTCAACACCGGCACCGACGAGCACGGCGTAAAGATTTACCGGAAAGCCGGGGAGGAGGGGAAAGACCCGCAGGCCTATGCGGATGAATATGCCGCGAAATTCAAACAGCTGAAGGGGAAGCTCGGTTTGTACCCGGATCTCCATTTTGTCCGCACGACCGATGCGCACCACAAAGCGGCCGCGCAGGAATTCTGGCGGCGGTGCAAGGCAAACGGCGACATCTACAAGAAAAACTACAAAGTGAAGTATTGCGTGGGCTGCGAGCTCGAAAAAACGGACTCCGAACTTGCCGACGGGAAATGCCCCGTCCACCCGACTTTGACGATCGAGGTCATTGAAGAAGAAAATTACTTTTTCAAATTCTCGAACTATCAGAAGCCGCTTCTCGCGATGTACGCCAAGCGCCCTGACTTCGTCGTCCCTGACTTCCGCTTCAATGAGATACGGCGTTTTGTGGAGGCGGGACTGGAGGATTTTTCCATCTCGCGCCTCAAGTCGAAGATGCCGTGGGGGGTGGCAGTGCCGGATGACCCCGAACACGTCCAATATGTATGGTTTGATGCCCTGATAAATTACATCTCAACTCTCGGATGGCCCGAGGATGAGGAGAAGTTTGCAAAATTCTGGGGTACGATAGATATGCCCAACGCTATCCAAATGGCAGGCAAGGACCAGATACGGCAACAGGCGGCCATGTGGCAGGCGATGCTCATGTCGGCAGGATTGCCGCCCACGAAGCAAATAGTCATCCACGGCTTCATCACCGTCGGGGGGGAGAAAATGTCGAAATCCGTCGGCAACGTTATCGATCCCCTAGCCATCATCGACGAATACGGAGTGGATGCGCTCCGCTATTACCTTGCCCGCCACATCCACCCCTTCGAGGATTCCGACTTTACGATGGAAAAATTCAAAGATGCGTACAATGCAAATCTTGCCAACGGCCTCGGCAACTTGGCGGCGCGCATCATGCAGCTTGCCGAGAAAAATCTGTCGGAGCCGGTGGACGTCGAATCGGTACCGCTCCCGCAGGAATTCACGAGTGCACTGGACTCCTATGATTTCAATGCGGCATTCGACTACGCGTGGGGGAGGATACAGATGCTCGACCGGAAAATTTCCGAGACGGAACCATTCAAAGTGGTGAAGGTGGATACGGACAAGGGGAAAAAGCTCATCGGGGAATTGGTCACCGAACTTGCGGCAATAGACCAGATGCTCGAACCGCTCATCCCCTCGACAAGCGGCGCCATCATCAACGCAATCATCGCGAACAAAAAACCCGACAACCTTTTCCCGCGCAAAGA
>JBBUAA010000083.1:0-35235 GCA_038061075.1 Patescibacteria group bacterium
GCATCAACCTCGTCAAACGCCACCGCAAACCTACCGCGCAGAACCGCAAGGGCCAGATCGTAGACAAACCGATGCCGATACACGCATCAAATGTAATGCTTCTCGACCCGAAGACGGGGAAGCCCACGCGCATCAGGATTACGCGCGGCAAAGACGGGGCCCGCCAGCGCGTCGCGGTCAAGAGCGGCCAAGAAATATAGAAAAAGTATCTTGTATGAAAACAGCTACAGCAACAGTGCGGGCGAACACATTCAACGCGCTCAAAGGCGACTTCGGCTACACAAGTCCGATGCAGGCGCCGCGGGTGGTGAAGATCGTCGTCTCGTGCGGCGTAGGCTCGGTCAAGGACAAAAAGAGACTTGAGCTTATCGTGGACAGGCTCGCGCGCATCACGGGGCAGGCTCCCGCGGTACGCGGCGCCAAGAAATCCATCGCCAACTTCAAGGTGCGCACGGGCGATATCGTCGGCTATCAGGTGACGCTCCGCGGAGCGCACGGGAAATCGTTCCTCGACAAGCTCATCCACATCGTCCTGCCGCGTGTGAAGGACTTCCGCGGCATCAAGACTTCCGCCATCGACGAAATGGGCAACATCTCCATCGGCCTCAAAGAGCACACGGTCTTTCCGGAAACATCGGACGAGGATTCGAAGGACATCTTCGGCCTCGCGGTCACCATCGTGACGACCGCCAAGAACAAAAAAGAAGCGGAAAGCTTCCTGCGCCACCTCGGCGTCCCGTTGCAGGAGGCAAATAAATAACAAAAATAAAACGGGCACCTGACGGCGCCCGTTTTCAGCTCACGACTTCTTTCTATGGGAGCAGAATGTCCGCGCCGACAGTGAGACCGAATGCTAGCTGACAGACTCCGCATACGGCCATCAGTCTCGTATTCAAATCCCATTTAGACCACTCCCACTTCAGCCATTGTGCGGTAGTCCAAGTCGGAAAGTTGATCGAGATGCCCACTAGCCACGGAGTGATAGCGAACACCGCAAGGAACATTGACACCCCGCCCATCTCGGTGAGTGGACTTTGTTCGGGTTGAAACGCAAATACACTTCGTAGGATTGCATGAAGGGCCATCAACCCCGTGCCACTTCCTGTCATCAGACAGGCCACGAGCATCGGAATTGTCCTGACGACCCTCCAGGTTCGCATTAGCAACTGCATGTTCATCTCCTTCATTTTGCCCCGATGAGGCCGCCGAGAACGGCATACAGCCTGCCGATGGTTTCTTTGTCACCGGAGAGCAGCATTTGTTTCGGGTCGATGTCTCCGTGGGTCTCCGCGACCCACTTCCTGATAGAGGCCCTTTCATTGCCGCATAGGATGCCGATCCAAAGACCGATGTCGACGATCCAATCGAGAATCTCGATGGAATCCGGATTGCCGGCGAGCCAGTCTCTCAGAGTAATCAGCGAATCGTCGTCGCGGATATCGGGGCGACCGAACACACGGCCCCGCTCTTCCAAACTCAGTCCAAGCACCTTAAGCACATTCAGGGCGAGTTGAGCCCGAGTGTCGGCAACTTCTTCGTGACGTCCCGTGGTCATTCGCAGCTCCTTTTACAAAGAACGAGAGGACCCAGCGACCGCTCGTTCGGGGGAGGGGTGCTAGTATCTTTCAGATACCTAGCTTTTTATTAGGTATCTGTTAAAATATCACTACTGGACACAGTTCGTCAAGGAAATCTATTTATGGGCCTTTTTCCCAAAGATCAGCGTGAGAATCTAACCCTTGTCGAAAAGGTTGGTTCGGTGTTTTTGGGCACGCGCGATTTTAGAGTTCTCGCGGAGCGCGCAGTCAATCTTATGACCTCCGAACTTAAACAAGAAGGGGTTTTGAGTGCTTCGATTTTCCGTGTACACCCAGAGGAGCAGAAGTTGTATGCGTACGCATTTTCCTCCGGCGCGTTTGATGCCGTCAACAAACTGTATCCCAAGAAGTTTTCTGAATTGAGTGTTTCTCTCGACGAACCTGCAAACCTTCTTGCAAAAACGGTTCGAACGAAAGAGGAACAGGAGGGCGATCATCTGTATGAGTTCGCGCGGCCCGCACTTAGTGAGATGGTCTCGACAGCAGTTCAGCGTCTCGTAGGGGCAAAACACGGTATCGCATATCCTTTGCGCTTGAAGCAGGGTAAAGTTGCCGGCGTAATCCTGTTCAGTGTCGGCGAACAGGCGATCAATGAACGACAAAGAATCCTCTTGGAGACCTTTCGCTCACAACTCGAACTCGCGTTCGAGAATGTGATGGAATTCGAACGTGTAGTCGAACGCTACAAACGATTCGTTGTTTCTGATGACGAAAACAAACCGACGGCACATTTCATGCTCCGTATCACGCCAAAACAGAACACGCTGCTAGAACAAAAGGCCAAAGAGGCGAAGCTAGACAAGACATCCTACATACGTTCATGGATTGATTCGGGGGCGGGAAGATAATACGCCACCTCGGCGTCCCGCTGCAAGAAGCGAAATAACAGAAGTTTATTCGATGAGAGTCCCTTGGACTCTCTCGAACTCAAGCACCTCGGAGTTCCTGATTAGGATTGTTCTGCTCGTAGTGTAGGAAATGCCCTTGTTGGGGCCGGACTCAAACCCAAGGTAAACACAACTCACTCCACGCTCTTTGACTTCGCGGATTGCCGGTTGTAGGTCGGAGTCTGAACTGCCAAGGATAATTTCCTTCACCTTTTTATCGCAGGTGTTGGCGACCATGTCCACGGCCATCCGCACATCAACGCCTTTCTCCTTGAAAACCAGGACCTTCTTGCCGCCTGGTCCGACTTCAAGCTGTCCGCGAACTCGACCGGCTAAAATTACTTGGAAGCCCTGTCGTTCAAGATGTGTTTTTAGGAGCCGCTGCTCCTCGATGAGTTTCTTTGATTTTTCCTTGCTGTCGTCGTGCTCTTTGATGCGCGCAAAATAAAATGCTTGTCTGTTGATTTTCACACCTGCAAGTACCTTGTCCAATAGGCCCCTAAAATCATACTCATGCCATATGGGTCGCGTTTTTCCGGAGGAAGTAAAAACATCCTTCACTTTGCCCTTGAAGTTCTCCCCATCGATGAGCAGGATGGTCTCCATATCAGGCTATTTTAGCAGAAAACCAATTCAAAACCCCAGCGGGCCTTGCGGCTGGCTGGGGCGTGTATATCCACACTCTACTCAGATACCATGAGGTGTCAATGAAGGATTGGGGACGAGGGGCTGTTGGACTTTTTACCGAAACTGATTTCTCCTTGCGCGACTATATCTCGCAGTATTTGATTGAGAATCGCTGAAAATGGGATTCCCCATTTTTTTGCCAGTTTTTGCGCTGCTTCCTTTAGCTTCTTGTCGGTCTTGAACATGACAGTGGTCTTCATATACCAAAGTATATATTCTGGTATAACTCTGTCAAGCGCAACTTTAATCTCCGGAGGTTAAACCTCCGGAGATCGAACAATAGTGAATTGCCACATTTTCAGGCGGCGGGTGGTGCTTAATCGTTGCTGGACACGGTCCGTAGGCTATAATTCATCCGATGAACCTACGTCAGATTTTGATATTTGAAGGCATAGTTGGTATTGGCCTTATTGCAATCATCACATATTTTGGCCTTCAGCCCCAAGACGATTCATGGGGCCCATATTGGATCATGGAGGATATAACGCTGTTCGTTCTTATGGCCGTCGTGATGTACGCAACTGTTTGGCTATCAAGACTACTTACATATGCCGGGAATCGAGGGGTATCATCGACTCAGAAACGACTAATCGGCTTTGTACTAGCCGCCGGTTTGCTTTTCGTAATGTATTACATTGTAGTAGGCTTATAACGGACGTTGTTATAACGGACGTTTGACTTCCGCTTCCACTTCGCGTATATTTCTCAAGCCTCGTAGGGGGCTTTGTTTTTTGACCACAGGTTGGAAGAAGAACAGGGCCACGCGAAGAAGCTTCTGTAATCAGGCTGCGCAAGCGCCGGATGCAAGGGCTTCTAGCTTCCCCCTATTTGGCATACCTTTCAAATCTGTCCAAGAAATATGGCCAAGAAATCAATGATAATAAAGGCGCTCCGCGTGCCGAAATTCTCTACCCGCACCGTGCGGCGCTGCTTCAAGTGCGGCCGCCCGCGCGGCTTTATGCGCGATTTCAACCTCTGCCGCATCTGCTTCCGCGAAGAAGCACTAGAAGGGAATATCCCTGGCATCAAAAAGTCCTCTTGGTAATTACTACGAACTATGCACTACAAACTACGAACTAATTTTTTATGGTAGGCGACCCCGTCGGTGACTTCATAGTGCGCCTTGCAAATGCAACGGCCATCAAGAAGGCCTCGGTCTCCGTGCCGTTCTCCGCTTTCAAAATGGCCATCGCGGAGAAGCTCAAAGACGCGGGCTTTCTGAAATCCATCGAGAAGAAGGGCAAGAAGGTCCGGAAGACCATGGACATCGCGCTCAAGTACGATGAGGCGGGACACTCCGCCATCGAGGGCGTGAAGCGCATCTCGAAGCCCGGTCGCCGCATGTACAGAAACGCCCGCGAGATCGTGCCGGTCCGCTACGGACGCGGCGCACTGCTCCTCTCGACGCCAAAGGGGGTGCTCACCGACAAAGAGGCGCGCAAACAAAACATCGGCGGCGAAGCGCTCTTCGAGATCTGGTAACTACAAACTACGTTCTACGTACTACGAACTAATATATATGTCACGAATAGGAAAACTCGCTATCACCATTCCCTCCGGCACCGAAGTCGGCGTGCAATCGGGTGAGATCGTCGTGAAAGGAAAGGGCGGCACCCTGAAGCGCATACTGCATCCTGCGGTCTCTGTCACCGTCGAAGGCGGAAAAGTCTCGGTCGTGCCCGCACAGACGACCCGCTTGGCCCGCGCGCTGTGGGGGACATACGCCGCGCACGTCCGCAATATGATCGCGGGCGTGAATCAGCCGTTCACAAAGAGACTGCAGGTCGAAGGTATCGGATTTCGCGCCGAACTTGCCCCGCCAGCGGCGGGGCGAGCGGGCCAGCAACTGAAGTTGCAGGTCGGATTCTCACACCCTGTCATGATTGATATTCCCGCGGGTATCACCGCGACGGTGGAGAAGAACATTATTTCCATCTCCGGTCCCGACAAAGAGGTCGTGGGGGGATTTGCCGCGGGCGTTCGCGCCATCAAGAAGCCGGAGCCGTACAAGGGCAAGGGCATCCGGTATGAAGGCGAAGTCGTGCGGCAAAAGCAGGGTAAGAAAGCCGCGACGGCTGCCGCGTAGGTCAGTTGACAGCGAACAGGCAACAGTAAACAGACAACAGTAAACGAAGGAGACAAAATTTTATGACAATGACAAAAACACAGCAAAGAACCCGTCGCCACAAGCGCGTCCGCGCGAAAGTAATCGGCAGCGAAGCGCGTCCGCGCCTCTCGGTCTACAAATCGAATACGCGCCTTCTCGCGCAGATCATTGATGACAAGAGCGGCACAACGCTCGCGTCGGTCACATCCCTCACTGAAAAGGGAAAGACCCCCCGCGAACGCGCGGAGGCGGCCGCGGCGACGCTGGCAAAGCTTGCACGCGAGAAAGGTGTCACGGCTGTCGTCTTTGATCGCGGCGGGTTCCAGTACCTCGGTACTATCAAAGCGTTTGCCGAGGCGGCGCGTGCAGCCGGTCTGAAATTCTAAATACCACATAAATATATATATGGCAGATAACACAGAAGAAGAAAAAGTGGCCGTGGACCCCGTTGCAGCCCCCGTCGTCGACGAGGCGACTACGGCGGTCGTGGCAGAAAAGGCTCCGGAGAAAAAGTCGTTCCAACGGGGTGCTTCACGCGACCCGCGCCGCGGCGGTGGACGCCCGGGGGGACGACCGAGGGGGAACCGCCCACGTGACGAACGCAGAAGTGAATTCGCGCAAAAATTGATCGGCATCCGGCGTGTGGCGCGTGTCATGGCCGGCGGCCGCCGTTTCAACTTCAGCGCCGCCCTCGTACTTGGTGATAAGAAAGGCCGCGTCGGAGTGGGCTTGGGCAAAGCCGCCGACACCGCGCTCGCCATCGAGAAGGCCACGCGCGCCGCGAAACGTGCCATGATCACCATCAATCTCTCCAAGAACCGGAGCATCCTACACAATGTCGCGGCGAAGTTCTGCGCGTCGCGCGTCGAGATCAGGCCAAGCCCCGGCAGAGGATTGGTCGCGGGCTCGTCGGTCAGGACCGTTCTCGAACTCGGCGGCGTGTCCGACGTGACCGCAAAGCTCCTCTCGCGCAGCAAGAATCCGGTCAACAACGCGCGCGCGGCTATCAAGGCCCTGCAACAGGCCACACACACCCGTCCGAAAAATGCAGCCCCTTCGGGAGCGGGAACCGCAAACCTGTAAAACTATAAACTAGTATATGGCAAGCCTACACGAACTGAAGCGGGAGACACTGAAAGCGAAGCGGCGTGTCGGACGCGGGGGCAAACGCGGCAAGACATCGGGCCGCGGCACCAAGGGACAGAACGCGCGCGCCGGCCGCAAGAAGCGTCCCGAGTGGCGCGACATCATCAAGAAACTTCCGAAGCGCAGGGGCTTCGGGAAGAACCGCGGGCGCACGGTCGACAACACACGACAGGACGCGGTCACGATATCACTCGGGCGCCTTGAGACGGCGTTCGATGCCGGTGCGGAAGTCTCGACGAAGACGCTTTTGGAGCGCGGCGTCATCCGCGCCCGCTCCGGCGCACCCGTCAAGATCGTCGGAGAGGGTTCGCTGACGAAGAAACTCACGGTGAAGGGTATTCCCGTCTCTGCGACCGCCCGCGCCGCCATCGAAAAGGCCGGCGGTGTCATTTCATAATCGTATGTGGGAAGCATTTTGGCGCAAAACGAAACTCATCCTTGCGGATGAGACGCTGCGCGCGCGCGTCCTGTTCGTCCTCGGCGCGTTCATTGTATTCCGCCTGCTCGCGGCGATACCTATACCCGGCATTGATGCGCTCGCCCTTGAGAATTATCTCGCCAACAACCAATTCCTCGGTCTCCTCAACATATTTTCCGGCGGCGGGTTTTCCAACCTCTCCATCATGATGATCGGAGTCTCGCCCTACATCACCGCCTCCATCATCATGCAGCTCTCGACGGTCCTCTCGCCGAAATTGAAGGCGCTCTATCAGGAGGAAGGGGATGCGGGCCGCATGCGCTTCATGCAGTACTCGCGGTACCTCACGGTGCCGCTCGCGTTCATTCAGGCGACCGGATTTTTGGTACTGCTCCAGCAGAACGGCGTCGTGCCGGCTCTTGGTATGCTCCAGATGGTGACCAACATAACCGTTATCGCGGCGGGGGCGCTCCTCATCATGTGGATTGGTGAGCTCATCTCCGAATTCGGCGTGGGCAACGGCATCTCGCTCCTCATCTTTGCCGGCATCGTCGCATCTATTCCTTCCTCGATAGCGCAGTTCGTATTCTCGTTCGACCTCTCGCAACTTCCCGCATATGTCGGATTCGCCGCCGCCGCCGTCCTCGTCACCGCGGGAGTCGTCTTCATTACCGAAGCGGAGCGCCCCATTCCCGTCACCTATGCACGCCGCGTCCGCGGCATGAAGGTCATGGGGGGCGTCTCTACCTACCTGCCTCTGCGCGTCAATCAGGCGGGGGTGATGCCCATCATCTTCGCGCTCTCGATACTGCTCTTTCCGCAGATGATCGCGACCTTCCTCGCCAAGAGTTCTATCCCGTTCATCGCGACCGCCGCAGGCGCCGTTGTCGGCGCGCTCGGCAATCAGTGGATATACGGCGGGCTCTACTTCGGATTCGTATTCATCTTTACGTACTTCTATACGGCCATCACCTTCGAACCGAATCAGGTCGCGAAGAACCTGCAGAAGAACGGCGCGTTCATCCCCGGTGTCCGCCCCGGTACTACCACCGCCGAATACCTCGGCAACATCATCACGCGCATCACGCTGGTAGGCGCCCTCTTCTTGGGCTCGCTTGCGCTCCTCCCGCTTATCCTGCAGGGGCTGACCGGCATCACCGCACTCACGATAGGCGGCACCGCGCTCCTCATCGTCGTCTCCGTCGTCTTGGATGTCGTGAAGAAAGTTGACGCGCAGACCTCTATCAGAGAGTATTAGCCGATGAAACGCGAGCTGATAACGATTGCAGGATCCTTGGGATCGGGAAAATCTTCAACGGCGAAGGCTGTCGCCGAGGCGCTCGGGTACCGGCATTTTTCCTCCGGCGACCTTTTTCGTAAGATCGCCGGCGAGCGGGGGGAATCCGTCGAGGCGACGAATATTTCCGCCGAAGTACAGAAGGATATCGATTATCAGGTCGACAAGCTCCTACAGGAGATGGGGCGTACGGAGAATAAAATTGTCATTGATTCGCGCATGGCGTGGCACTGGATGCAGGATTCATTCAAAGTGTTTCTCGCGCTCGATATCGACCCCGCCGCGGAGCGTGTCTTTCAGGATGTCTTGAAGAAAAGCCGCGTGAGCGAGGAGGGTTCTTCCGTCGACGATGTGCGGGCGAGCATCGAGCGGCGTTTCGCGAGCGAGCAGAAACGCTACTTCTCACTCTACGGGGTGCATCCGACCGACCCGAAAAATTTCGATTTGGTGGTGAACACGAAGGACAACGATCTGAAGGCGGTCGTCGATATCGTTCTCAAAAAATATAAGCAATGGCAGAACGATGAGGCTGCACGGTAGTCGCTTCCCTCGCTTCGCTAGGCTATAATCCTCGCTATGAAACCTATCACCGTCGCATTTTTCGGCATCTCCGGTTCCGGCAAGGGGACGCAGTGCATCCTCTTGGAAGACTATTTGAAGAAGAACGATCCGTCGATCGGTGTCGTGCGTCCGGAAATGGGCGACCTCCTGCGGGACTTTATGAAAAGCGGCACATCGCTCGCGGAGCGCACGGGGCGCATCGTCAATTCCGGCGGCCTCGTGCCGTCGTTCATACCCATCTACATGCTGACGGGCATTTTGAACAGGACATTCGACGGCACACAGCATCTCATCCTCGACGGCACGTGCCGCCGCATCGATCAGTCCCGCGCGCTCGACGATATGATGCGATTGTGGGAGCGCACGGAATTGCAGGCCATCGTGCTCACACTCTCCAAGCCTTCCGCAAAGAAACGGCTCATCGCGCGGGGGAGGGTTGATGATGCGACGGACGAAGCGCTCAACAGCCGTTTTGTGTGGTACGAAGACTACGTGATGCCTTCAATAGAGGAATTGCGTCGTTTGGGATGGGCCGTCCACGAGATAAACGGCGAGGCGGGCATTGATGCCATTCACGCGGAGATCAAGGCGGTGCTCGGCATTTCGACTTCCTGATGCATGATCGCGCGTACGAACGACGAACGGGAAATATTGCGCGAAGGCGGCAAACGTCTGGCCCGCCACCTTCGCACGCTCTCGGGAATGGTCAAGGCGGGCGCTACTTCGGCGGAGCTTGAAGCGCGCGCACGCGAAATGGTAGAAGCCGATGGCGACACGCTCGCGTTTTTGGGATACGGCGGCGGAAAGAATAAGGCGGGATTTCCTGCGGGCCTGTGTGTCTCAGTCAACGAGACAATCGTGCATTCTCCCGCAAACGAGAACGGTGCGGTTTTTCGCGAGGGAGATGTTGTGTGTCTCGATTTCGGCATCAAACACAGAGGCCTTTTTACCGATCATGCGGTGACGGTCATCGTCGGAACGCCTAAGAACGCGGATGACGAGCGCCTCGTTAAGGGTACGTATGAGGCGCTCTCCGCAGGCATAGCCGCAGCGCAGGTCGGCAATACTACGGGCGACATCGGGCATGCGGTGGAGCGCGTCGCGAAAAAGTACGGTTTCGGATTTCCACGCAATCTCTCCGGCCACGGCGTCGGGCTTAAAGTGCACGAAGAGCCGCACGTGCCGAATTTCGGCGCTCCCAAAAGCGGCGAGAAATTGGTTGAGGGTCTCGTCATCGCCATAGAGCCCATGATGACGCTAGGCACGGGTGACCTCTACATCGACAAAGACGGACACTCCTATCGCACAAAGGACGGCTCGCGCACCGCGCATGCGGAGCACACGGTTTTAATAACAAAAAACGGGCCGGAGATCCTGACCGTTTAGCTTTTGCAAACAAGGGAATACGTTACAATGCGGGCATGAATATCGCCGTCTTTTGCTCGCAGTATGATGTGGCGGAGAAATACCGGAAAGATGCCGAGACATTGGCGCGGCTCATCGCGAAAGGGGGCCACACGCTGGTATTTGGTGGCTTCGATGAGGGGCTGATGGGAGTCATTGCGGATACCGCGCATCGGGCGGGCGGCAGGGTCGTCGGCATCATTTCAGAACGGATCAAAGACAGCGCTTACAAGCTAGCCGATGAGATGGTCGTCGTCAGGGATACGTTGGAAATGAATCGGGAACTCATCGGGCGTGGAGACGTCATCGTCGTCTTAGTCGGCGGTATCGGAACACTCAATGAATTGACAGACGTGCTCCGGATGAAGAAGAACGGCCTTCTTGACGGTACTAAGCACATTGTTATCGTGAATACGGACGGTTTCTATGAGAAATTCAAAGAACAGCTGGAGAAGATGAATGCGGAGGGATTCCTCAAGAAAGAGGTCATGGACGCAGTGCATTTTGCCGATACGCCGGAGGCCGCAATGCGGTATATTGAACACAATGGCAACTGACGTACTCGTTATCGGCGGCGGCGGACGCGAGCATGCGCTCGCGTGGAAATTGAAACAATCGCCACGGATCGGAAAGCTCTACATCGCGCCGGGGAACGGCGGGACGCTCGCTCTTGGAGAAAACGTGCCTATCGGCGTCATGGAATTCAAGAAACTCGCCGACTTTGCTGAAGAAAAAAATATTCACCTTACGGTAGTGGGGCCGGATGACCCGCTGGCGGGAGGAATCGTCGATTTTTTCCGCGCGCGGGGATTGCGCATTTTCGGCCCCGAGTATAAAGCGGCCCAACTCGAGAGTTCGAAGTCATTTTCCAAGCAGTTGATGCGGGACGTCGGAGTGCCGACCGCCGCATTCAAGATCTTTTCATCGTATACCGCGGCATCCGCGTATGTACAGCAACATAGCCTCCCCGTCGTCATAAAGGCAAGCGGGCTCGCACTCGGGAAAGGCGTCTATATCTGCAACACAGTAGCGGAAGCGGACGCGGTATTGCGGGCAATCATCATCGACCGGGTCCACCAAGGTGCCGGCGACGAGGTCATCGTCGAAGAGTACCTGAACGGCCCCGAAGTATCAGTCCACGCGCTTACGGACGGGTTCGCGTCGCTCTTGTTCCCGCCGTCGCAGGACCACAAGCGCGCATTGGACGGGGATCAGGGTGAGAATACCGGCGGCATGGGAGCGATAGCGCCCCTCCCATGGGTAGGGCCCCAAATGCTCTCCGATATCGAGAAGTACGTCGTCCGCCCCGTACTCGATGCTCTGCTCGCACGCGGCATACAATTCAGCGGCCTTTTGTATCCGGGGTTGAAGATAACACCCGACGGCATCAAGGTCTTGGAGTTCAACGCCCGCTTTGGCGATCCCGAGTGTCAGGTGTACATGCGGCTCCTCAAGAGCGATATCCTTGACGCGCTGGAAGCATGTGCCGACGGGCGGCTCATCGGGAGCAACATAACCCTTGAGTGGAATAAAGGGTTTGCAGTGAACATCGTCATCGCCTCAGGCGGCTACCCGGGTGAATATAAAAAGGGTTTGCCCATCACCGGTATCGAAGAAGCGGAAAAGGTGGACGGCGTTGTCGTTTTCCACGCAGGCACAATGATTGATTTACGAAATCAATCATTGGTCACGTCGGGCGGCCGCGTCCTCGGAGTCTCTGCAGTCGGCGACACGCTGAAAGACGCACTAGACCGCGCGTACGAGGCCGTAGGCAAGATTCATTTCGAAGGCATGCACTTCCGCCGCGACATCGGCGCGAAAGCGTTGGCACAAAAGTGATATACTTTCGAGATGCCTCCGACATTGGAGAAGCCGCATATTGCGGCACCCGCAAAGTTCAAATCTCCCGAGGAGGAACTTTCCTATTTGCGGCAGCGCGTCGCCGAAAAAGAGGGGGAGCTTGAGGCGGCGCACAACCGTTTTGAAAGCGACCGCATCGCCAAGCGTGAGGTCGCTGCGTACGCCGAGGTGCCGGCGGCGACCGTACTTCACGAATCCTATGTTATGCCCGAACACGAGTCGGTGCGGCATAAGCTCCGGCTTGAGCCGGAGACGCACGACGTCCAGATGGATGAACTTCTGAAGATTGTGGTGGAGCGGGGGATAAAAAACGCGCTCGCGGTATGCGCCAAATTGAAGAACCCCCACCTTGAGGATGATTTTCACCGCATGCTCACGCGATACGTCGCCGAGGGTTTGCCGGATGCCGGCGGCGCGCCGCCGGAGCGTATCCGCCGCGCGCTCGACCTCGTACTTTTCACGGTTGATCCGCAGGCGCACGGCGAGCGCGAAAAGCAGGACAACAGCCAGCATCGTCTGGAGCAGGTACTTTCGTCGTCCGAACAGCTGTATGCGGGACTCCTCTCGTTCATCGGGAAACACGAAGGATTCTCACTGGAGATAGCGGTACCCGAAGGCACGGAAGCGGCGATCCTCTATCTTGCCGTACCGCGTCAGAAGAAAGACCTTGCCGAACGCCTCATCTCCTCGGTATTCCCCAATGCCCGTATTAATGAGGAGCGCGGCGATTACAATATTTTCAATTATGAAGGCGCGCATGCGGCCGCCTACGCGACATTGGCCGATACCCCCGCGTACCCCCTGAAGACGCCGGATATGTTCGAGCACGATCCCATGAACGTGCTTTTGGCCGCATTCGCGAAAATTGCGAAGCACGGCGAGGGCGCGGCGATGCAGATAATGGTGGGGACCGAGGGCGACCGCTACAATCATCACTACAAAAAAATGTTGCGGCGTCTCGAGAAGGGCAAGACCCTGCATAAGGCCCTCGCCGTCCCCGAGAGCGCGGTCGGGGAGATGCTCTACGACATGTCGCATATGATGCTCAAGGACGAAAAGCAAATGCAGGCCGAGAAAGACCGTGCATTCCGCCGGCAGGCCGACAAGGTCGCGGCGGAGGAGATAGAACGCAAGATTAAGAGCAAGATCGGGCCGACCCTCATCCGCCTCGTCGCATCAGCGCCGGCGAAGGCGCGCGCCGAAGATATTCTCGGCAATCTTATCGCCCCCTTCAGCCAATACGACGACCCGAAGGGCAACCGTCTGGTATTCAAAAAGATCTCGGGCTGGAGCCTCAACAGCTTCCTGCGCGACTTCACCTACCGTATATTCGATTCGTCCTACGCGGTCCCGCTCTCGCTCGCGGAGGTCACGGCCATCTTTCACTTCACCGCAGAGCGGGTCCACACCTCGCGTGAGCTGAAGCGCTCGTTCGCCAAGCAATCTCCCGCACCGGTCGAGATGCCGTCCGACGGCATCACACTCGGTGTGAACCGCTACGGTGCGGAGGAGCGGCCCGTCAAATTCGGCGTCGCCGACCGCCTCCGCCACTGCTATGTGATAGGGCAGACGGGTACCGGAAAGACGGGGCTGCTCAAGAATATGATCATTCAGGATATCAAGAACGGCGACGGTGTCGCCTTCGTCGATCCGCACGGCAACGACATCGAGGACATCCTTGCCGCCATCCCGCCGGAGCGCGCGAAAGACGTTATCTACTTCGATCCGGCGCATACAGACCGCCCCATGGGTCTCAACATGCTCGAATACGACCGCACGAAGCCGGAGATGAAGACATTCGTCGTTGACGAAGTGTACGGCATCTTTCGCAAGCTTTACGCCGATGTGCCGGAGGCGTTCGGCCCGATGTTCGAACAGTACTACCGCAACGCGGTCCAGCTCGTCGTCGAGGATCCGGACTCAGGTTCGACGTTCGTCGAGATACCCCGCGTGTTCGCCGACACCGCATTCCGGAATCTGAAGCTCTCGCGGTGCAAGAATCCCATCATCGTGCAATTCTGGCGCAAGATCGCCGAACAGGCGCAGGGCGATCCCTCGCTCGAGAATGTCGCGCCCTATATCACGAGCAAATTCGACGTCTTTCTCACCAACGACATCATGCGGCCCATCGTCAGTCAGGAGAAATCCGCGTTCGACTTCCGCAGCATCATGGACGACAAGAAAATATTTCTCGCGAATCTCTCGAAGGGCCGCTTGGGCGACCGCAACACGAGTCTGCTCGGACTCATCCTCGTGTCCAAATTCCTGCAAGCCGCGTTCTCGCGCGTCGACACGCGCGGCGGCAGCCTTCCCGTCTTCTATCTCTACATCGACGAGTTCCAGAACTTCGCGACGCCGTCTATCGGCACCATCCTCTCCGAGGCCCGAAAATACAAGCTCTCGCTCGTCATCGCGCACCAATTCATCGCGCAGCTCGACGAGAAAATACGCGATGCGGTCGTGGGCAACGTCGGCACGAAGGCATCTTTCCGCGTGGGTACGACCGACGCGGAATTCCTCGCGAAACAATTCGAGCCCGTCTTCGGCCAGCAAGACCTCGAGAATCTTCCCAACCGCCATGCGGTGTGCGCGCTCCTCGTCAACGGCGTCCCCGCGCGGCCATTCTCGCTCCAGACGGAAAACCTGCCTGCCTTCGACTTCAGCACGGTCCCCGCATTGAAGGAGCTTTCATACCGGACGTTCGGGCGCGACAGGGAAGAAGTGGAATCCGAGATGCGCGCGAAATTCGAAGCAAGTTACGGCAAGCCCGCAGCCCCCGACCTTGGCGCCGCACTCGGCGGCCTGCCCGACCCCGCGTCGCTGTACCAGTAGCGTGGCAGATGGTATCGTTTCTGTATTATCGGGTCACGTATAACTATGAACATTAAGAAAATCTCGATTGCGGTGGTAATTTTATCCCTCGCATTATTTACCATCATTTCCCTACTCGCCATTTGGGACGTTATTCAGGACGGAGATTTTGTTTGGAAATCTTTGACATCGCTCGCTGTCGTTGGCTTTGCCGGACTCGTAGGTGTCGCGCTCGGTGATCGAATCAAAAGCACGTAATTTCTAGTGATTGAACTCCGGAGGTTCAACTTCTTATTACTTGGGAGGTTTAACCTCCGGACATCGGCGCATTTTCTGCGGTATGATAAGTGCATGCAGATTCGGTTCACTATATGAAAAAGAAAACTAACCCGAAAATCTCATACGACTCCGATGCGGATGTTTTAAGCATGGAAAGCGGAGGACACGCGGTCATTGACCACGTCGAGGAGATGGGGGATCTTGTCGTTCATCTTAGCAAGCAGGGTAAGTCGGTACTCGTTGAGCTGATTGAGGCTTCGCAACATTTCAAGAATCAGCCGGAGTTGTCGCGCTCAATGACGGATTTTCTTGAGAGTGAACCCGATCTCTATTCCACCGCCGATCTGAAGGAGCGGTACGTCTAGCGGTAATGGTTGTTGATGTCGGTGATTTCGATAATGCCGGGGGCGACAAAAAAGAAGACCGCGCGGTATTTTTTGTCGATGCGGAAACTGAAAAATCGGAGGTGGACCGGTTCCAAGAGTTCAACGTTCAGACTCGGATGCGAGAAGTTCTGCCCAAGCAACTTCCTTTGTTTATCGAATTTCTTCGTGAGGTTGCGTTTCTTGAGATACCCTTCAAGCTCGCGCCGGAGCGGAAGAATAATCATAGGTTAGCGATTCTTGAAGTACGAGGAGCGGGAGAGACCCTTTTCGAGGCTCTTCAAGAATGCCGGAGAATATTTCTTGGTGGCACGGAAGTCGCGCATAACTTCTTTAATATTCTTTGTCGGCGGTGGACTAAAGATGTCCTCGCGCGCAACGGTGATTATGCGGTCGTAGGCGACAGCACGCCGCCTCAAGATTTCGTACTTTGTTTTGCTGATGGTCACAGTGCTCATACATGCACAATATAGCATATCAGCAAGTTTCTGAAAATATGCTACAGTACTCCCCATGAAAGCCCATCCGAAGAAAGAACGCACGCTCGTCATCTTGAAGCCCGACGCCATCCAGCGCGCGCTCATGGGTGAGATAATCGCCCGCTATGAGCGGCTCGGCTTGAAGCTTGCCGGACTCAAGATGGTGGTCCCGACGCCGGAGCAGATAGAGGGGCACTACACGCTCGACCCCAATTGGCGGCGCGTGACCGGCGAGAAGACCATCAAGAGTTACAAGGACAGGGGACTGACGCCTCCCTCGGAAGACCCGCTCGCGATTACCGCGGTCATTCTCAAGAATCTCAAGAAGTACATGACCGCCGGCCCCGTCATCGCGATGGTCTGGGAGGGAGCGCACGCGGTGGAGCTCGTCCGCAAGGTGACCGGCGGCACGGAGCCGCGCTCGTCCCCCATCGGCACCATCCGCGGTGATTTCGTCGTGGATTCCTACGTCATGTCCGATCAGGATGACAGGGCGGTACGCAATCTCATCCATGCATCCGGCTCCGTTCCCGAAGCCGACATGGAGATACCGCATTGGTTCAAAAAAGACGAGATCATCGACTACAAGGTGACGCGCGAGGACATTCTCTACGCCAAAGAACTTGAGGGCATCCTTCCGTAACTTCTTCTGCACCGCGCAACACTTGCGTTCCGGCATGCGGGTGTATACTTCTTGTAGCGGTCGGTACTTTAACCTGCTTGGTACAAGAAAGGGAATTCTTACATCACTTCACGCCTACGGTGTGAATGTTGCGGAAACCCACCTGGTCCAAACCCAGGCTTGCCGTACCTGCCGCACCAAAAAACTCCGCTCGTGCGGAGTTTTTCGGAAGTAGCAAGTATCAAAACTCAAGTATCAAACCCACACTCACTTGCTACTTGATACCTGTTGCTTGATACTTACCACACTATGCCCCGAAAACTTCTTTTTTTTCAGCTTCTTATCCTCGTTCCGCTCGCCGCGCTTCATGTCGCGGGCCTCGCGCTCTACCTGTACTGGTATTTTCCGTGGTTCGACCTCATTACGCACTTCATGGGAGGCATGTGGGCGGGTGCCTTTCTTCTGTGGTCACGCGCGCAGGCGGGGTATGCGCCCAGCCTTCTCTTCGTCGTAGGAGGGACGCTTTTGATCGGCGTCGTGTGGGAGATATTTGAGTTGGCCGCCGGCATCCCTCGCGACGCCAAGTATGTTTTCGACACCAACCTCGACCTTCTCATGGATGTTCTCGGTTCCCTGTGCGCTTTCGGCATCGTACGGTCGCTCACGCGCTGACCCGACTTCCTTGAAGAGTGGTATACTATCCCTCGATGATGAAAAAAATAATTCACCCGAATCACGTGGCGGTGCCCCGCAATTTCTGCCGCCTTCCCAACGGGTACGGCGTCGTCAAAATATGCGTTTCAGGTGCCGCAGAGACCGGCTACTGCGGCCTCGATGCGTTCGAGAAAGCAAAAGAGGTCGGGCGCGAAATAGCAAAGCACGGGGCCATCATCATGACCGGCGCCACGACCGGATTTCCCCTCTATGCCGCCATGGGTGCCAAAGACGAGTGCGGCTTCTCGATAGGGTTTTCACCCGCCGCAGGCGAGCGCGAGCATCTGGAGACGTATAAACTCCCCTTGGATTATATGGATGTTGTGGTCTACACGGGTTTTGGATATTCGGGCCGCGACCTGCTTCTCGTCCGCTCGTCGGATGCGGTCATCATCGGATGCGGGCGCATCGGCACGCTCAATGAGTTCTCGGTCGCATTCGAGGATCATCGCCCTATCGGCATCCTCGAGGGCACATGGGAGACCGACGAGATATTACGCCGCGTCATAGAGACCGCGCATCGGCCCAACGGGAAGATCATTTATGACTCTGACCCGAAAGCGATGATCGAGCGCCTGCTCGAACTTGTGCAGAAGGACAAAGAGGTGACGAATCTCGTCTACAACACTTCCGACAAGTGGGACGCGACGGGAAAGAACGCGGAGTATATATTGTAGCTGTCAGTGGTCAGCTTTCAGCTGTCAGAAAAATCTTCTTTGCTTACTGAAACCTGAAAGCCGAAACCTGAAAGCTATTTAGTGAGCTGCGACACAAGTCGCGTGAACGCCTCGGGGTGGTCCTTGGCGAGTCCCGCAAGTACCTTGCGGTCGAGCGCGATCTCCTTTTTCTTGAGGACATTGATGAGCCGTGAGTAGGTGATGCCGAGCGGGCGCGCGGCGGCATTGATGCGCAGGGTCCAGAGGTTGCGGTATTCACGCTTCTTCGCTCTGCGGTGACGGAATGCATGAACGCCCGCGTGGTGGATGGCCTCCTTGGCGACGCGCTCTTTTGTAGAGCGTCCGAAGCGGTAGCCCTTCACCTGCGAAAGGATGTTCTTCCGGTGCTTATTCTTCATCACCCCGCGCTTTACTCTGGACATATATTAGCTTGAAAGATAACGGCTACGGTCCTGAAGGGTCATTTCGGTCGCGCCCTGCCGGCGGCGGCGCATGCGCCCTCTGCCTGATTCCTTGGCATTGAAGTGGTTTTGCCCCGGTACGCGCGCGACTATCTTGCCGCGACGCGTAAGACGGAGGCGTTTCGAGAATGATTTGTTCGATTTCACAGTCGCGCCATTGTGCCAGAATGAACGAAAAAAGCAAGCTTTTCAGCTCGAAACGCCTCATCGCCGCACCCCTTGCGGGGTGTCTCGGAAGTTTCTTCAGTCGGCCTCTTTCTGTTCGACGACCGGCGTGGCCTCCGGCTTTGCCGGTTTGGGAGTTTGTGGCTTTTTTGCGGGGTCACGCTCCAAGACCACCGAGAGACCTTTCGGTCCTTTTTGGATGGACTCGGCTACGCGATAGCTTTCAGGGATGACCGCGAGGAAGCGTTCGAGCCGCTCCTTTAGGAACTCGAATTCCATGTACTTGTAGCGGCCCCAGAGGAAGAGGTCGACTTTCACGCGGTGCCCCTCACGCAGCCAGATGGCGGCCTTCGATGCCTTGATATGCATGTCGCGCTCGGAAGTGCCGATTTTCACCTGCGTCACTTTTGTCTCGGTGACGTGCGCCTTCGACTTCACCTCTTTTTCTTTTTTCTTCTGCTCGTATTTGAATTTGCCGTAATCGGTGATCTTGGCGACGGGCGGGTCCGCATTGGGCGATATCTCGAGAAGGTCGAGTCCCATCTGCTGCGCTTTGAGGAAGGCGTCGCGGGTCGCCATGACGCCGAGGTTCTGGCCTTCAGGCCCCAAGACGCGCACCTGCGCGGCGCGGATGCCCTCGTTCATGCGGATGCGCACCTTTTCCGCCTGCGATGTGTATTTGGTGAATCCCATCCCGTTAGAGGTAGGAAGCTTGCGCTTCCGACGCGGATATACGTTTTGGTAAAATTCTCATTTTCTGCGAATGTGTCATCTGTATAATACTACACGAAACTTCCGTAACCTCTAACGGGACCCATTTGGTGCGGGCACTATACCACGGCAATTGCAAGCGTGACAATCGTGTCACTCACTCATCAGATATTCGCCCGTGCCTCCCGACCTGCCAAAAGGCCGCAGGTATTCGAGTATCCGCAGCACAACCGCCTTCATGTCGGCGAGCGCTTTTTGGAACGTCGACTGCTGCGGCGGATTTGTGTATGCACCGGAGCTTTGGCCGAGGTCGGGGGAGACAAAGGTCTGCTGTGAGTCCGGCGGAGCAAACTGATACGCATCGGCAAGCGCTCCGGCAGGAGTTTGTGCCTGCACATTTCCGTCCAGCGTCATCACCGCTTGGCCGTTCAATCCTGTCAGGTCGACCGATGTCGCGATATTCGTCGTGACGGTCACGATGGTCGGTCCCG
This sequence comes from Patescibacteria group bacterium, assembly GCA_038061075.1. Classification (GTDB taxonomy): domain Bacteria; phylum Patescibacteriota; class Minisyncoccia; order Phycocordibacterales; family UBA2100; genus UBA10103. The sequence continues at coordinate 19,759 of JBBUAA010000083.1, forward strand.
CAAACGCACTCAACTGCTCGAACACGGAAGGCGTCTTAGTCGCCGTGCCCGCAGGGGTCGGGGTCGGCTTCGTACTCGAGGACAAAAGCGTGGTGAGCACATCGGTCGAGGCCGGAGTGCCTACGCACGAAGTCCCCGAACATCCTTTGGGACACACCTGATTGATCTGGTCGACACAGCTACTCGAGCGATAGTAGAGATTGTTGTTGGAGCAATAGAATTGCGGAGCGCAGGTGCCTGCCTGATACGGCGTCGTGTTCGAGGTACCGAGAGGGGGCGGAGCCGATGCGGGCGGCATTTGTTGCGGCTGCGGCTGCACGGGGAGCGGCTGCGGTGTCGGTTGCGGATTGATGGCGTTACGGATGGCGTTGGAGATGGGAGAGGAAGCCAGTCCGGGATTCGGAATGCCCGAAGTGTCGGCGCTTATTTTCACACCTCCGTCGCAGTGCAGTGTCGCAGGGGTACAGCTTGCCCCCGGAGTTTCGTTGCATTGGATATGGACGTGAGAATAATCTCCCGCAAAGTATGCGATCTTCACGCCGAATGCGGCGTTCGGCTTCTTCACTCCAAGGACCTCTTGCAGCATCCAGTTGATACACTTCCGGTCAGAGGCGATATCGGCCGCAAGTCCATACTGATGGCATGAATTACCCTGCGCTGCGCAACCATTACGGGGGGCACCGCATCCTTGCGTGGCGCGGAATGCGCTCACTATCTTGAAATTACATCCGCGCTGTTTTGCGAACCGCAGGAGTTTTACGAGGCGGCATGCGAGAGCCGGATCAAGCCCGGCCTTAAATGTGGTGTCGGTTCCGGCACGCGGGGTGATCCCGCCCGCGCCCTTGAATTCCGATTCAAGAACAGCAAAGGCGTTGAAATCGCAACCCCCTTTCAACGCCTTCATGGCTTCGTCGGTCGTCAGTTGGGACCGAACGCCGAGGAAGTTGAGCATCTGCTGTTCCTCCGGCGTCGCGGGGCGCGGTTCTCCGGCCGCGAAGACGGATACCGCACTTACAAACAAAAGAAATCCGGAGATAAGCAGAATGCCGGAGAATTTCCATGCGCCTGCGGTCATGGGAGAAGTATAGCAGCGAGATGTTGCCTTGGGCGCACGGCCCCCGTTCTCCCTGTGCAGACGCTAGAGCAATCCCTCTGCGTTTTCGCCGCCATCGCCTGACGTTGCCCCGCCGAACGGTCTCAAATACTCGAGCGCGCGCAAGACGATACCCTTGAGACTTGCGAGAATGCCTTGGAATCCGGAAGCCTGTTGGGGTGAATATTGGGAAGTCGCGGGGCTGCCGGAGAGGTCGGGCGAGACAAATGTTTGTTGCGTCGGAGCGAGTTGGTAGGTTCCCTGCGATGTTGTAGGTGCGACCTGTTCCGACTGTTGCGAACGGAGGCTCACGGAGTCTTTACTTGTAATGACAAGCACAAGAGGTGTGCTGGAAGCGGCTTTGGTTGGTTGCGCTTGCGTCCCCGCAAACGCACTCAACTGCTCGAACACGGAGGGCGTTCTGGTCGCCGTGCCCGTAGCGGTTGGCGTAGGTTTCGTGGTAGATGATAGCAGTGTCGTCAAGATGTCGGTCGACACCGGAGCATCTATGCACGAGACTCCCGAACATCCCTTGGGACACACCTGATTGATCCGGTCGACACAGCTACTCGAGCGATAGTAGAGATTGTTGTTGGAGCAATAGAATTGCGGAGCGCAGGTGCCTGCCTGATACGGTGTTGTGTTTGCGGTACCCAAAGGCGGCGGAGCCGATGCGGGCTGCGTTTGTTGCGGAGGCGGCTGCACGGGAGCGGGCTGCAGCGCGGGCTGCGGATTGATGGCGTTCCTGATGGCGTTGGTGATGGGGGAGGAAGGGGTAGCATTCGTAGCGCCGGGAACGGCAACATTTTGCCCCCTCCCGCACGCGACCGTTGCAGGCTCCAGATGTACGCGGTCGCCCATTCCGTGCGGAAAGAAAACGCCGAGTTTCGGATTGCTTCTCGCAAATGCCTGCATCCGTGCGTAATCCCGGCTCGCCGGTGTTATGTCAATCGCGACGCCGCGTTGATGATTGGATCCTCCTACGACGACTCCGCTCTTGGGGTCAACCTTACCCGGCTTGCCGCACAAGCCCTTCTCTCCCTGACAGACGCACACTTGTTGCTGGGGAAGGCGGAATGCCGAATTGACGCGGATCGGATCCCCGTAAGTGCTCTGGTACGCGCGCACGAAGTTGGCCGCGCATATCGAGAATTGCGCATTGAGTCTGCCGATACTCTCGTCACTTTCCGTCCCGCACCGGCTCTTCGCTTCCTTAGGCAGACTTTTCAGGTACTCCTTTGCCTGCCCACTTTCGGGTGTCACTCCCGATTGCTGATAGACCGACGGACACACTTGCGAACCCGGCGGGTATCCCGCCGCTTCGTCCAACTTATTTGCCGTATGCGGATTATTGCAGGGAAGGCCGTTTGCCGCGTTGACGGCGAATGGAAATAGCACGAGCGCCGTGAGGAGGAATGCTCTAGCGAGATGCAGCGCACCCGTAGTTCGATACATATGAGTGAAGTATACCCACAAAAGTCAGAATGCGGATGCGTCGTGCGGGTATTTCTTCATGAGGGACAAACGCCGTCGGCCCACAACCCTTTTTTATTTTCACGCGCTTCCTTTTCGGCAGCCTTGAACTCCGTTTGGTATTTGTACGGAAGGTTGTAGGTGTACTCGTGCCCGTACCCTTTGGCGATCATGTATTCATTGATGAGGATACCTTCCTGCTTCGAACTCGCCGGTACATATACATATGCAAGCAGACGCCCGTATTTGTCATACGTGCCCTGCGACGGGTCCGTCTCAAGCCTGACATATCCGACACCGAATCCCTGTTTTGCTTCATCCGATGCCTCCTTTCCGAAACACTGCACGGGCTTTCGCGGGTCAACCGTCTCGGGCGTATCGAGTCCGATGAGCCGCACCGTCACGTTTGCCCCGTCTATCTCGACGACGAGCGTATCGCCGTCCACGACCCGCACGACCTTGTACCATTCGTCCGAGTCTATCGTCGTCGGCGTGACCGCAGGCGGCTCGGCGCGTTCTTGTGACGCGACGGGGCCTGAACTTTGGAGCGGGGGAGAGGAAGCAAAAGAAATGATAATGCCGAGCCCGATGAGGGATGCGATGAGCGTGAGCGTCCGCGTGTTCACGCTCTCATTGTATCCCGCTCTTTCGGCATGAAAAAGAAAGGGCGGGATTGTAGCCGACTTCATTCGAGGGTAATATTCGCCGTATGGTAGATATCGTTCAGCTGAAGCAGGCGGATGCAGAAACGTCCGAGCAGATACACGCGCTCATCCAACAGCTCGACGAGCAGAAGAGTTGCACCCCCCAACACTTGCAGGGGCTCGTAGAAAGCCCGACCGCCGAATTGTGGGTCGCGCGCGAAGGCGGGAAAATCGTCGGGATGGCGACGTTGACGCTTGCGACGCGCATATCGGGCCTCTCCGCGCGGATGGACGACGTCGTCGTGGATGCAAGTCAGCGGGGCAAAGGCGTGGGAAAGTCGCTCTGCGAAAAGATAATCGAGCGCGCAAGGACACGCGGCGCCCGCTCACTCCATCTTACGAGCCGGCCGTCGCGGGAGGCGGCGAACAAGCTCTACCAAAAACTCGGATTCAGGCTCCACGAGACGAATTCGTACCAGATACGGTTGTAGCCATGCGGTACGTCTCGACCCGCGGCGGGGGTACGCCGAAGGCGTTCTTGGATATCCTGCTCGAAGGATTGGCCGCCGACGGTGGTTTGTACGTGCCGGAAGAGTATCCGCAGGTGACACCTCAAGAATTGGAGAAGATGCGCGAGATGAGCTATTCGGAACTCGCGTTCGCCATCCTCTCGAAATTCATTGACGATATTCCCGCTGCCGATTTGCGAAAGATAGTCAACGAAACATATACGAAAGATATGTTCGGAAGTGATGACATCGTTCCTCTCAAGACACTCGAAGAGGGGCTCTACATTCTCGGCCTTTCCGAGGGTCCGACGCTCGCGTTCAAGGACATTGCACTGCAGTTGCTCGGTCGCTTGTTCGAGTATGCCCTCGAGAAAAATGGCGACACACTCACTATCTTCGGAGCGACTTCGGGCGACACGGGCTCGGCGGCGGAATACGCACTGCGGGGGAGAAAGGGGGTGCGCGTCTTTATGCTCTCGCCACATGGCCGTATGAGCGATTTCCAGAGGAAGCAGATGTATACGCTCCAAGAGCCGAATATTTTCAACATCGCCGTTCGCGGCACCTTTGATGACTGTCAAGACATCGTGAAGCAGATGAACGCCGACGCGGAATTCAAAAAGAAGTACAAGCTCGGCGCGGTCAATTCGATAAACTGGGCGCGCATCGCGGCGCAGACGGTCTACTATTTCTACGGGTATTTCAGGGCCACGGCGTCGAACAAAGAACACGTGTCGTTCGCGGTGCCGACTGGGAATTTCGGCGACATCCTCGCAGGGTACATCGCGAAGCGCATGGGCTTGCCGGTGAAGGACCTCATCGTCGCGACCAACGAGAACAACGTGCTTGAAGAATTTTTTCGCACGGGCGTCTATCGCCCGCGAAAGGGAAGTGAAGTGGCCGCCACATCGTCCCCCTCGATGGATATATCAAAGGCGTCCAATTTCGAGCGATATGTGTTCGATCTGGTGGGGCGCGATAATGTACGGATGAACGAGCTCTGGACGGCCCTCAAAGAAAAAGGTGCGTTCGAAATATCCAAAGAGGAATTCGCGCGCCTGACGAGCGACGGATTTGTTGCCGGCTCAAGCACGCATGCCGACCGTCTCGATACCATCCGCTCCATACATGAAAAGTACGGCGTGCTTATCGACCCGCATACCGCCGACGGCGTGACGACGGGCCTTCGCCTTCGGGGAACCCACAAGTCAGACTTGTGGGTCGAGACGCTCATCTGTCTCGAGACAGCACAACCCGCGAAATTCGCCGCGACTATCCTTGAGGCCGTTGGTCGCGAGCCGGAATATCCCGCCCCGCCATCGGCGGGGCCCGCGAGCTACAAGAGCCTTACGTCACTTCCGGAGCGGTTCGAGGTGTTTGATGCGGATGTAAAATCCCTCAAAGCCTACATCGCCGCCCACGCTGCGTAGCCTTGCATCTTTTAATACGCGGTGGGAGACTGTGAGTTCTTAGCAGTCATAAATAGTATGTATTGAATAGTATGCCAGATGGAAACACGCCCGCCGCATCGGGCTCGGGCAACATGCGGTGGTACATTATCGGCGGTATCGCTCTTCTTCTCATCGGAGGATGGCTTCTCACGGGTGGCGCCGCCAAACTCACAGGAGGAGCGCAGGGAGTCGATGTAGACCGCAACGCGGACGGCTCGACGACCTACCAGAACGACGAGGGAAGTGTGACGGTCGGCACGAGTGCGAGCATGCCTGCCAATTGGCCTTCGGATGCTCCCGCCAATTATTCAGGCGCGGCTATCGTCTACTCGGGGACTTCGAATCCGCAGACGGGCCAACAGGGCTCCGCGGTCTCGTACACGGCAGAAGCTTCGGTCCAGAGTGTCGTTGATTTTTACCAGTCACAGCTTGCCGCCGGAGGATGGACGGTAAATGCGACGGCGAACGTGGGTGGCGCGACCGTCATCTCCGCGACGAAGGATACACGCACATTCGGCGCGTACGTCGTCGACACGGGAGGAGGCACTGTTACCGTGACGGCGGGGATAGAGCTCTAGAGCGGTCTAAAAACTCCGTCTGCTTCGTTGCGGAGCCTCTGCGTGCTCGTCGCCGTATAGTCATACGTCTCCTCGCCCGCCTCTCCGCGCCTCGCATACGAAGTTTTTAAACACGCTCTAAGTGTTTTCTTTCACGCGACAAAAAGCCCGCGTCTGACGCGGGCTTTTTGTATTGCGCATCGCACGTGATACGCTGTGCCGGTGAATCGAACCATTGGATACATCCTCGCGCTCGTTGTGCTCGTCGGCCTTGCCTACGCAATATATACCTACGTCCCCAAAGCGCCGCCGCTACAGGCGGTGAACGCGGGGGAGCAACAGCAGGACGGGACGGAACTGAAAGTGGAGACGGTATCTGAAGACACCGACACGTATCTCATAGATGTACGCTATCCGCAATTCGGCATCCCGCTCGTCGACGCGAAAATAAAAGCAGTCGTCGAAAACGCCGTCGCGGCCTTCAAAGGCTATCCCGCCAATCCTCCCGATTCGGCGGTGCCGAAAAATGAATTCACCGGTTCGTTCAGTTCGACGTACGTCGGGGCAGATGTCGTCAGCGTCGCGCTCACCATCTCGGAGTACACGGGCGGCGCGCATCCCAACACGGTGATTATCGGCGTGAATGTGGACAGAAAGACGGGCGAGGACGTCACGCTCGATACGGTGCTCGCGATGATAGGGAAGACCCTGCCGGAAGTCTCCGCCGAATCACTCGTCCAGCTCAAGGCGGATATCGGTGAGGACCTGATATTCCCCGAAGGGGCGGAATCGAAGCCGGAGAACTACAGCACATTCACTGTGAGCAAAGACAAGGTCACCTTTATTTTCAACAACTACCAAGTCGCGCCCTACTCCGCCGGCCCGCAGTCGGTGGAGTTTGCGAGGAAGTGACAATAATATACAATGGCTGATATGGTCCGAAAAAAGACACAGAAAGTAAAAAAAGGGTATTCTTCGGAAGAGCTACGCGTGCACATGCACGCTTACATCAAGGCATCGGCGGAGCGCCTTAGGAAGGATCTGCGAGAGGTATGGAAGAAGCGGGCGTCAGAGAGACGGAACTCTCGCCATGAAATTACGGTATAAAAATGCAGCGACAGTTGATTTGGAGAACTTCGTGAATCGCTACCGAGAAGCATTCTGTGTACTGTACAGTGATACTGGGTTGTGGAACGAGAATCTTATTATTGCCGGTTACGAGCGTAGCGCGACACACCTCCATGATGAAATTGATGGAGCAATACGATCACGACTTGATGAGCGTACCGTTATTGGGCGGAAACAAATCACCGGCGATTGGTCCGAGGTCACCGTTTCCGTCGGCACGCGACAAATATTCGTCCTCTATTCCGAAGACAAAAAGCAGAATATTCGCTGGGTCGAATCAATCTCTATCGACCGCAAGCCGATTATTTTTTGATAGAATGGTGCTATGAAGCTCGGTATCATTTTACAATCCAACAAGCCGGAGCATGTCTGGAATACATTTCGTTTGGGGCTTACGTCCCTTAAGACGGGTCATGCGGTTGAAGTTTTTTTGATGAGTGAAGGGTCAGAACTCGATTCTATTCCAGACAGTAAGGATTTTGATATTTCCGTGAAGGTAACGGAGTTCAAAGAGCTGAAGGGGCAAATCTACGCATGCGAAAGCTGCCTGAAAGTGCGGGGCAAGAGCGAAAGCAAAGTGTGTCCCGTCTCCACGATGTCAGACTTGTTAAAAATGGTCGAGAGTTCGGATAAGGTTCTAGTATTTGGCTAACACACATACCATGAAAAAAATCATTTTCACAATTTTTGCGGTGATGATCACGGGGTCGTTTGCTACAAACGCAGACGCTCAAATGATGGGCGGGTTTTCTAACTCCGGCGCCGATTGGGAAAAGGTAGTTGAGCATACACTCCGAGAAGAAAAAGAAGGTGGGGAACTTTGGAGCAAGCTACAAGCAAAAGAGGTTACTTGCGAAGATTTGAGCAATGAGCAGTTCGGAGTTCTCGGCGAGTATTTCATGGGTCAGATGTCCGGTGATTCTCATGCCGCGATGAATGCGATGATGATTCAGGCACACGGCGAAGATGGAGAGGAACAGATTCATATCGTCATGGGCAAGCGACTTTCGGGTTGCGATACCTCGGCGGCATTTCCGGCAATAAGCGGCGGTTGGATGCCGATGATGAACATGATGTGGGGAGGATGGTCGTCTCCGTTTAATGGTGATAACTCAATAAACAATATGATGGACTTTGGATTCGGGCCTTTCGGCGGTTTTGGGTGGATTTTTATGATCCTCTGGTGGGTCTTGCTAATCGCTGGCATCGTCGCACTGATTAAATGGCTTACCAGTCAATTTCGCGGTACCAACACCCAGGAAAAATCTGCACTCGATGTCTTGAAAGAGAGATATGCAAAAGGTGAAATAGACAAAAAAGAATTTGAAGAGAAGAAAAGAGATTTGGCCTAACAAACCAACCCAAAGCGCAAACAGAAAATCCCTCGAAATTCACGTTCGAGGGTTTCTATTCTTCTATGTCGTTCTATGTCGGTGGAGGTGTCGGGTATCGGACCCGAGTCCAGAGAAAGATGATATGCACGTGTCTACGAAGCGTAGGTCATCTTGGTGAGACCGGGGTCTCATTTCAGATACGCATGTGTGAGATGAACAGAATCATGCGCAGCCTAGTCCCGTTCTCTTAGATGCGGAGGGGACACTCGTGCATCAGTGCTTGAATTTTTTTACGCCCGGTCAACTCATATCAAGCATGGAGCTGACGGACGGCGCTTAGGCTACGAGAGCGTAAGCGGGCTGCAAGTCCTTCATCTGAATAGGTGAAAGAATTGCCCGTGCTACTTTGTTCGCACTTGGAATTTGAGCGGGTTTGGAGAGTCGCTCACTCTCGCAACGCGCATGCATAGACCGATTTCCCTGTCGAAGCCAGTCACCCCCCATGTGGGATGCAGTGCATCCCACATGGGGACCGGCTGATTCCTTCGACTATGTGTGCGCCAAGGGCGCACAAATGTTTGGAGAAACCACGTCAAAAAATGAGTATACATTTTTTGACGCAAACTATTTAGTTTTCAAAGTACGTTCGATCCGTCTATCCTCCTCGCGCTTCCGGATAGTATGACGTCTGTCTTCCTTTTTCTTTCCGCGCGCGATGGCAATCGAGAGTTTCAACCGTCGCCCTTCATTGTACACCTTAAGTGGCACGATTGTCAATCCCTTTTCGCCCTCCGCGCTCGCCACATGGGCTATTTCTTTCTGCGAGAGGAGGAGCCGCCGCGAACGTTCGGGGTCGTAGGATTTCGGCGCATTGGCTATTTGCCACGCGGGGATGGAGGCACCCACCAAGTACGCCTCGCCGCCCCGCGCGACCACCCGCGCTCCCTTCAGGGAGCCCCGCCCCGCGCGGAGCGATTTCACTTCGAATCCGAGCAACTCGAGTCCCGCCTCGATCTCCTCAAGGATGGTGTAGTCGAGCCCGACCTTTTTATTTTCTACCAATGCCATCTGAACACTATAGCGTGCATCCCCTGAAAGCTGAAAGCTGGCAGCTAAAAGCTATTTCGGTATAATCGCTACGCTCATATATCCTGCGCTCGCTCGGAAGCGAGAGTGAACTCTCGCTTCCCTCGCTTCCCTCGGCTATAATGCACAGTCATGGCAAATCCTGAAAAACAGCCGCCGCGCAAGGGGCGCGGGGGAGGCAGTGTGCCCCCCGTCTCGGGAGGCCCTTCGATCTGGGTGCAATTGGCGATGGCGTTCGCCATCTTTCTCGCGCTTTCCGCGGGGTACTCGCTCGTGCGCCAATACATCACCACGGAGGACGAGACCGTGCCGCTCTCGCAGATAGCAGCCGACATCAATGAGGGCAAGATCGCTTCGATAACGGTCGGGGGCGATTCCATCACCGCGACGTACACGGACGAGAGCGTGAAAAAATCGCGCAAAGAAGTCGAAGCTTCGCTCACGGAGACGCTCGCCAATTACGATATCGCTTCGGAGAGGATCAACGCGGTGAAGATCGAGATAGAGGATGAGGGGGGAGCGCGCTTCTGGTTTTTGACGCTCGCGCCGCTCTTAGTGCCGGTCTTGCTCCTCTTCGGCATCATCTGGTATCTCTCGCGGCAGATGAAAGGTGCGGGCATGCAGGCATTCACCTTCGGTAAATCGATGGCGCGGCTCATCTCGCCGGAGGACCAGCTGCAAAAGGTCACCTTTGCGGATGTCGCGGGCGCGAAGGAGGCGAAACAAGAACTCCTCGAAATCGTCGACTTCCTGAAGAATCCCAAGAAATTCATCCAGATAGGCGCGCGCATTCCGAAAGGTGTCTTGCTGATGGGCGCGGCGGGGACGGGGAAGACCTTGCTCGCGCGCGCGGTCGCGGGTGAAGCGGGCGTACCCTTCTTCTCGATATCGGGTTCTGAATTCGTCGAGATGTTCGTCGGCGTCGGCGCTTCGCGCGTGCGCGACCTTTTCCAGACGGCCAAGAAAGCCGCGCCCGCGATAGTCTTTGTCGACGAGATAGACGCGGTGGGGCGCGTGCGCGGGAGCGGGGTGGGCGGCGGCAACGATGAGCGCGAGCAGACCCTCAATCAGATACTCGTCGAGATGGACGGCTTCGAGCCCAATGAAAAAGTCATCGTCATGGCGGCGACCAACCGCCCCGACGTGCTCGACCCCGCGCTTGTGCGGCCGGGCCGCTTCGACCGCCGCGTCGTCATCGATTTGCCCGACCGCAAAGACCGCGAGGATATTTTGAAAGTGCACGCGCGTCAGAAGCCGCTCGGTCCCGACATACAGCTCGCCGTCATCGCGGAGAGGACGCCGGGGTTCTCGGGCGCAGACCTCGCAAATCTTATGAACGAAGCCGCCATACTTGCCGCGCGTGAAGACCGCAAAGAAATCGCGCAGTACGACCTCATCCGCTCGATAGAAAAAGTGATGCTCGGGCCCGAACGCCAGAGCCACATCCTCAACAAAAAAGAGAAGGAGATCACCGCATACCACGAAGCGGGCCACGCGCTCGTCTCATCGGTCTTGCCGTATGCCGATCCCGTACACAAGGTCTCCATCATCTCGCGCGGCCGCGCGGCGGGCTACACGCTCAAATTGCCTTTCGAAGACCGCAAGATGCAGTCGCGCAAAGAATTCCTCGACGACATCGCGGTCAGTCTCGGCGGCTACATCGCCGAGAAGATGATATTCGACGACATCACGACCGGCGCATCCAACGACCTGCAGGTACTGACCGCGCTCGCGCGCGACATGGTCACGCGCTACGGCATGTCGGACAAAATGGGGCCCATTGCATTCGATGCGGCGCTAGGGAAGGCGATGTTCGGGCAGGGCGTGGAAGGCGGCGAGCAATCCGAAGAAGTCGCGGGGCAGATAGATGCGGAGGTCAAGAAAATAATCGAAGGCGCGCACAAGAGGGCGGAAGGCGTGATACGGAAGCACCGCAAGGTCTTGGACGCGATTGCGCAGAGATTGGTGGAAGTGGAAACGCTTGAGCGCGACGAATTCGAGAAAATCCTCATCGCCAACGGCGTCACGCCCAAAAAGAAGGAAGACATCGAACACGCTCCGTTGGCGTAGCTAGTTTTGTATTTGCCAGTGAATGGTCTCGCTGCCGGAGCCGTGTACCGTGTTGCAGATGGGCCACACCTTGTCGCCTTCGTCGGTCACGACGGGCTCGGTCACCTGCCAATCTTTTTTCATCAGCGTAATTGTTTTGCTGCTCGGTTCGAGTCCGTAGAAGCGCGGGCCGTTGACGGAGAGAAAGTTCTCAAGTTTGTCGAGTGCACCGAGCTCTTCAAACACTTGTGTGTAGAGTTCGACCGCGGCCGGCGCACTGAAAATACCGAACGCGCCGGTAGGAGAAAGTTTTTTTGCTTCAGGATGCGGGGCGGAATCCGTTCCCGCGAAAACGAACGGCAGGCCTTTCGCAACGAGCGCTCGCACCGCATTCTTACTTTTCTCATCCTTGATCAAAGGCTTCACCTTGAGGAGGGGATTGGATTCCGCCTCATGTCTCCCGTAGAGCAGGTGATGCGGCGTGACGGTGGCGACGAGCCGCCCCGCCTCGCCGTTCTTCTCGATGAACGCAGCCGCATTCTCCGAGCTTAGGTGTTCAAGCGAAACTTTGAGCTTCGGATACGTGTCCAGTAGCCGCGGCAGGACGTCGGTGATGAAAAGCCGCTCGCCGTCGTACGGGTCCTCTTCCTCGTCGTCCTCATTCAAATGCACTTCGCCGTGAAGCAGGAGCGGCATGCCGACTTCCTCCATTTTTTTCAACACGTTCGCCGCTTCAAGAATACTGCGATACCCCCACTGCGAATTGGTCGTCGCACCGTACGGATAGGATTTCACGGCGGATATTTTGCACACATCACCCGCGATGCCTTTCTCTATTTCGGCGGGCGTCAGGTTCTTTGTAAGATACAAAGTCATCAACGGCTCAAATCCCGAAACCCGTAAGGCGTCGCCTTGCGGGTTTCGGGATTCTGCGGAGGTTAAACCTCCACACGCGGCGAGGATCTCTTTTTTGTACTCCGCCGCTTGCTCCACCGTCTCTATCGGCGGTTCGGTATTGGGCATGATGATGGCGCGCCCGAATTCCGCCGCCGTAAGGGGCGTCACCGCCCGCAACATTGCCCCGCGGCGCAGATGCACGTGCGCATCAAAGGGTTTTTTAAGGGTGATAGTTTTCGACATCCCCGCAAGTATACAACAGCCGCGTCGGTGTTATACTTTCCCGATGCAACATCTCATCGAGACCCAACAGTTCGACCGCGAAGCGCTTAACAAGCTTTTTGAACTTGCGACATCGTTGGAAGGAAAGCGTGATGAGTCGCTCAACGGCAAAATACTCGCCTCGCTTTTTTTCGCGCCCTCCACGCGTACGCGCCTCTCGTTCGAATCGGCAATGTACCGCCTCGGCGGGCATGTGATTTCGGCGGAGAACGCGAACGAAACCTCCTCGTCGACGAAAGGGGAAACAATCGAGGACACTATTCGTATTGTTGATAATTATGCCGACATCATCGTCTTACGTCATTCCGACGTCGGGACCGCTGCACGTGCGGCCGCTGTTTCTGAAGTACCGATAATCAATGCGGGAGACGGCATCGGACAGCATCCGACCCAGGCCTTTCTTGATCTGTATACGATACAGCGCGAGATTGGCCGGACAGACGATTTCCACATCGCGTTTGTCGGGAATCTCGCGTACTACCGCAGCGCACGGTCGCTTGCGTACCTGCTCGGCAAATATAAAAACGTCAAAATGACGTTTGTTGCCGCGCCCGAGTTGCGGATGAAGGACGATGTAAAAGACCACCTTACTGAAAACAGCGTACAGTTTGAGGAAACGGAAGATTTGGATGACGCGATGCGGACAGCCGACGTGGTATACCAGACGCGCATGGCGGAAGAATGGATTCCGGACCACGACCAGTACGAGAAGTTACGGGGCAAATACATCATCACAAGACCGATGGCGGACACCATGAAAGATGGCGCGATACTCATTCATCCGTTGCCGCGCGCGGGCGAGATTGCCGTCGACGTGGATGATTCGCCGCACGCAGTCTATTTCAGGCAAGCGGGATACGGCGTTTTGGTGCGCATGGCGCTCCTGAAGACGCTTTTGGCTGGGGAATCGACGTCTTGAACAGCACGTTATATACTGCGGGCGCCGCGTTTCAGTGGACGATTATGCGGCATGCGAATCAGCAGATTCGAAACTTGGTAATTTCGCAAAATCACATGAAGAAAACGGACGTCGCAAAGAAGGCTCTGGCGCTGCACAAAAAGCTAGGCGGCAAGATTCGCATCGTGCCCGCGGCACCCATTCGTAATCGCGCCGACCTCTCGCTTGTCTACACGCCGGGTGTGGCCGCCGTATCGAGCTATGTCGCAAAAAATCCCAAGGAAGCCCGAAACTATACGATGAAAGGGCGCACGGTCGCCGTCATCTCCGACGGCTCCGCCGTACTGGGCTTGGGCAACATCGGTGCGCTCGGTGCCCTGCCTGTCATGGAAGGAAAGTGCGCAATATTCAAAACATTCGCGGACGTGGATGCGGTGCCGCTCGTCTTGGACACTACTCCGCTAAAGCTTCGAAGTGCAAGCATGCAAGATGAAATTGATTTTATCGTCAAAACAGTCCTTGCCGTTGCGCCCGCATTCGGCGGTATCAATCTGGAAGACATCGCGGCACCGAAGTGTTTTGAGATCGAACGCCGCGTGAGCGAAGCCCTCGACATCCCCGTGATGCACGACGACCAGCACGGGACCGCCATTGTCGTCTTGGCCGGCATGATAAACGCGCTGAAAGTCGTCGGTAAGAAACTGGACACCGCACGGTTCGTCATCCTTGGCGCGGGAGCGGCGGGCACGGCGACCGCAAAACTTCTCCACGTGGCCGGCGCACGCAGAATCGTCGTACTCGACAGTAAGGGAATAGTGGACAAGGACCGCCCCGAGGAACACAAACGAAAACTCGCAGCCTTCAACACCGAAGGCGTGGCCGGCGGCCTCCGCGACGCTCTCGAGGGGGCAGACGTGCTTCTCGGAGTCTCGGGTCCCAATCTCGTGAAGGCGGAGGACATCAGGCTCATGGCGAAGAAGGCGATAGTCTTTGCGATGGCGAACCCCGTCCCCGAAATAATGCCCGACGAGGCCAAGCGCGGGGGAGCGCTCATCGTCGGCACGGGACGGAGCGACTACCCGAATCAGATAAACAATTCGCTCGCGTTTCCCGGCGTTTTCCGCGGCGCGCTCGATCACCGCGTGTCGAAAATAACCGACAAGATGAAACTCAAGGCGGCGCGCGCTATCGCGGCACTCGTCAAAAAGCCGACCGCGAATTGCGTCATCCCCGACATGTTCGACAAGCGCGCGCCGATAGCGGTCGCCAAAGCGGTGCGGTGAATTATCGTTCAAGTTTTCGCATGGAAACGATACGCTGAACGTGATGGATAAACTCAAATACCTAGCCAACACGGCCATACTCCACCTCCAAAGAGGCGAGAGGCTTAACAAAATGGTGAGTTACACCATGGCATCAGACGACAGTGTCGTACTTCATGTAGCTGAACTCAAGAACTCCGACGGCCTCCAAAAGGCAATCCGATTTCTCGACGGCCTGAGGAAACTGAATAATAAGTTGCGGACAGAGGAGAAATTCATCCGCACGAAGGAAGTCGCGATGTTTTCTTGGGCCGTGACACAGTTCGCGCCTTTCTTAAAAGATCTTGGCTTCGAGATCCATAGCGACAATAGTCACCCGCTTTGGAACGAGCTAGAGACGGACTACCGGGAAATGGCAAAACGCAATCGAGTACTCAAAAGGTACGTAGGCATTACACCTTCGCTTGCCGTCATGCAAAAGGAAGTTTTTTTGAACCATCCGCGTTTCCAACCCAGTACCCCAGAGAGACCAAACCTGTAATCTTTACGAAGCGCCACCTCGTTAGTCGTGGGTATTCAGCTTAGTTGAGATTACCGCATTTTGTCACCTGTCCCGCTTTGAGAATATGCCCATGTGGGAGTACATTACTATGGCGCTCAAGTACATTCGAGAGCAGCACATCCGCCGATAGCTCAATGGTAGAGCAGTCGCCTTATACGCGATTGGTTGGGGGTTCGAGTCCCTCTCGGCGGACAGACATGAAGAAGGGTGGGGATTCGCGTGTTGCGTCATTTTTCACGCGTGCCACAATGC
>JBBUAA010000084.1:0-6410 GCA_038061075.1 Patescibacteria group bacterium
TCGGACAGGACTTCCACGATGGGCTTCAGCCGCTTCAAGCCCGCTTTCGTCAGGTACTGATAGCCGCTCGCTTTCATAAACATCCGCACGCCCACAGGCGAAGCGAATTTCGGCGCGACTCCCGTGGGCAGGCAGTGATTGGTGCCGCTCGCATAGTCCCCGACCGCAACGGGTGCGTAGTCGCCGAGGAAGATAGTGCCCGCGTTCTTCAGCTTCGGGAGAAGGGCGCACGGGTCTTTCGTCTGTACTTCCAAGTGCTCGGCGCTGTAGTCGTTGGCAAAATCTATCATTTCTTTCATCGATTTGACGACAACTATTGCGCTGAATCGCGTGAGTGCGTCTTGAATATACTTTTGTCTTTTCAACGTCGGTGCCTGCCGCTTAACCTCGACTAATGTCTGTTTGGCAATCGCCATCGAATCCGTTACCACGACTCCCGCCGAATCCGAGCCGTGCTCGCATCGCGCGAGGATGTCCGCCGCGAGGTACCTAGGCGTCGATTGTCTGTCCGCCATGATGAGCGCTTCCGATGGGCCGGAGAGCATGTCGATGCCGACCCTGCCGAAGACCTGCAGCTTTGCGGCCTGCACGTACGGGTTGCCCGGTCCCGCGATAAAATTCACGGGCCGTATCGTCTCGGTCCCGTACGCAAGCGCGGCAATTGCTTGTACGCCGCCCACCCGATAAACCTCGGTCGCTCCGGCTTCAATGGCAGAGACGATGATCTCATAGTTGTCCGCCGTCGGAGGGAAACAGACTACTATCCGCGGTACGCCCGCCGCCTTCGCGGCGACGGAAAGTATCTGCGCCACGACGGGAAGCGGCGCCTTGCCCGTCGGCACGTAGAGACCGACGCTCTCGATAGGCGTCAGACGCGAGCCGGTCGTCACTCCCTTCGTCGTTTCTATCTTCCAATCGGCGACGAGTGTGGCGCGTTCGGTCTTCGCGTACGTGCTCGATATTTTTATTTGCTCGCGCATCGTCCGCAATACCTCTCCGTCGGTCATCTTGTACGCCTTTTTGATATCCGCTGCGCCGACGCGGATCATGCCCGCGGTGAAGCGCGGATTGTCGAACTTCCGTGTGTACTTCACGATTGCCGAGTCCCCGCGCGAGCGCACCTCTTTGATGATGCCCGCGACGTACGGCTTGATTGATTCCATATCCGCCTGCGAGCGCGACATAATCCGCTCCTTGTCCCGCGCGGATGTTTTGTTCCATTGGTATATCCTGATCATACGGTTTTCAGGTTTAACTGTCGTAAAAGCTCTTCCTTCCCGCGGGAAGCCTCCGGACTCTGGACCAAGACCGCTTGGGATTTCATGACGGTGAAGACAGGCACAAGACCGTGCGCTTTGAGCGTATCACCCGTCTGCACGATATCGCATACCGCATCCGCAAGGTCTAATTCGGGAGTTATCTCGGCAGAGCCGGAGATTGGAACAATGTGCGCCTCAACGCCCGTCTTTCGGAGATACTCGGAAAGTAATTTCGGGTACGTGGTGGCGATACGCTTGCCTTCGAGATCGGCGGGCTCTTGTATACGCGAGCCCTGCGGGACCGCGATCATGAGGCTACACTCTCCAAAGCCGAGCTTCGCGACGACGGAGAGCCCCGCGCCCTTCTCCGCAAGCACGTTCTCTCCCACGATGCCGAAATCGGCGACGCCGCGGCTCACGTATTCGGGGATATCGTCGTCGCGAAGATAGATAAGATCGATATCGGCATTCTCGGATGAGACGATGAGCGAACGGCCGTTCTGCGCGAATGTCAGTCCGCGGGAAAGAAGAAAATCCATGCTAGCCTGATAGAGCCTGCCTTTTTTCTGTATCGCGATCCGCTGCCGCTCCGGCGTGTAGGTGAGGTGCATCATATTATTGTTCAGCTTTCAGACGCTTCAATATCAGGCGGTATCCGCCGCCGCCCCGCTTGAGCCAGCGCGCGACGCGCGCGATAGTGGTGGAGCTCAAGCCTGTCTCTGCCTCGATCTTCGAATACGGCACCTTGTCCTCCAACATTCGCGCGGTCTTCAGACGCTTTCCGAATTCTTCTATCTCACCTTCCGTCAAAAGATCGCGCAAAAAACGCTGCGCTTCGTCGGTAGTTTCAAGCGCCAAAAACGCCTGAATTAAAGCCTTATTTTCCGTGCTTTTCCAGTCCATGCAGCCACTTTAGCAAACTACAGTGGTTTAGTCAACTAAAGCAGTGTTCGGCAAGCTTTCTCACTGGCGACGTAGGGCGAGAGAGGAGAACATGTACCCATGTTCTCCTCCGAGCCGAGGAGTCAGAAAACCGGCGCGATGCCGGTTTACTTCCCTTCGAGTATCTTCAGTATTCTTTCGAGCTTTTCGTCCTCGATGCGGGCAAGGCGCTGCTGGAGGTCTTCTATCTCGACTTTTGCCTCGACGTTGGTCCGGTAATCATCGTCGGCCTGATGCCGGTCGCGTTCGGCCTGCCTGTTCTGCGCCATCATGATAAGCGTGGCAAGGAGTATCGCCTCGAGGGAGACTATCATGGTGAGAAGCCCATAGGGAAAACGCTCGACCGGATAGATGATCCAGAAGCCGAACCACACGATGTGGATGTACACGAACATCCATGAGCCTACGAATTTGGCAATTCTGTCGGCCACATGGTCGCCCACCGAGCGGGCTTCCTCGTAGGTGTCGTGCCATGTCTTTCCCGCCATAGGGGTCATTGTACCTCCGATTCAGAGGGTCGCATTCCATTTTTGTATACGGTCGAACGCCTCATTGAGCCGTTCATCCGAGGCGCCATATGAGATACGCACATGCCCCTCCCCCTGTGCGCCGAAGGCGCTCCCCGGAATGCAGACGACCTTCGCCTCTTTGAGCATCTTTTCGGCGAACTCGCGGGAATTGAGACCGGTTTTTTTATACCGCGCGAGAATGTAGAAGGCGCCCTGCGGTTTCGAATACGAAAAAAGGTCGGAGAGGGCGTCGAGCCGCTTGCAGGTGAGCTCGCGCTTCGCGGCGAGACCTGCCCGCATGCCTTCGGGGTCGTCGTTGGGCTTTTTGGTGAGGGCGACGAGTGCCGCATATTGCGAGATGGTCGGCGCACAGAGCACGAAGGCATCGTGGACCTTCTGCACCTGTTCGAGGATATTCTCCGGCGCGAAGAGATATCCGACCCGCCATCCGGTCATGGAGAATTCTTTGGAGAACGAATAACAGACCAGAAGCCGGTCGCGTATCGACGGGTAGGCGAGGAACGATGCGGGTTGTTTGCCGTCGTACACCAGATATTCATATGCTTGGTCGGCGAAGATAAAAAAGTCGTGCTCCTCCGCGAGCTTCGCTATCGCCTCGACTTCTTCTTTCCCCAAGACCATGCCCGTGGGATTTGAAGGACTGCACACGATGAGCAGCTTGGTCTTCGGCGTGATTGCCGCGCGCAATTTATCGAGGTCTATTTTCCAGCCGTTGTCGCTCTGAAGCGGTACGAACACGGGTATGCCGCCGGCAAAGGTCACCTGCTCGATGTACGGCGGATATCCCGGATCCATAAGGAGGACTTCGTCGCCGACTTCCACGATGCTTGAGATGGCCGTCGCCAAAGACTCGATGGCGCCGGCGGTGATGCAGATATTCTTGTCCGCGTCTACCGGAAAGCCCGCCTTTTCCGAAAGCTGCCGCGCAACGACCTCTTTCAGGGCCGGCAAGCCCGCCGAGAGCGAGTACTTGCCTATAAACTCATTCTCGCGCAAAAGTTCGATGACGCCTTCGCGGATGTAGAGGGGCGTTCTCGCGTCGGGCACACCCTGACCGAGCGAGATGACTCCCGACTCCTTCGCCGCAAGCGACATCATGTGGCGGATGCCGGACACGCCGATGTCTTGTACACGGCGTGCGAGCGTTCCTTTTCCGGTCAGCATATCTCGAGTGGTTCCCCCAGTGTATCAAACATTTTTTGTCAGCTTCAAGAGTTGCTTGTGTAGCGTGGGGTTGGCAGCTACCATTTCGAGCATTCCAAGTTTCCATGGTTTTCCTTTCGTATCCGTCACTCTGCAACCAGCTTCCTTGAGTATCAGATACTCCGGTGCAAAATCCCAGATTTGCCCGTTGAGAGAAACGATCCAGTCTCTCTTCCCAGCTGCGACATAGCAAGCGTTCGCCGGACTCGCAAATGAACCGAGCAACATGTAACCACCTTCAGCACACTGCAGGACGTTTTTAAGAAAGTGTATCGTTCGGGGCGCGAGCGTCGTTCCGTGCACACCGAATGTGCTTTTCAGATTCCGCCCTTTCGAGCAATGGATACGCTTGCCGTTCAGGTATGCGCCGCTACCAGCTTTTGCGAAAAAGAATTCTCTCGTTGCGGGAATGTCGATTGCCGAGAGAATGACTTTGCCTTTATGGACGAGGCACACCATCACGCCATACATGGGTACACCTGAGGAATAATTCAAAGTCCCGTCGATTGGATCAATGATCCATACGTATTCCGCATTTTCATTGATCCGCCCGCTTTCTTCGGAAATAATCCCATGGCTGGGGTACGTTTTTTTTATTGCCGATATGATGATCTTTTCAGACAGTAAATCCGCCTTCGTAACGACGTCCCAACGTTCGTGCGATTTAGTGTAGTGCACCCCGTCCTTGCCGAACCGCCTGAGGACCGTAGCCCCGGCTTTCTTCGTGATCTGCTGGATGAACTTCTCCATCGTCATCGGCAGACCTTACTCTTTCTCCACCTATTTATCAAGCGGCATCGGTCTCCGCGAGGCGTTTGAGGGCGACGATATACGCCGCTTCACGCAGCGAGACTTTGTGTTCGACTGATGCGGCGTGTACCGCTTCGGAGGCCGATTCCATCTTTTCTTTGAGCTTCGCAAAGACGTCTTCCTTCTTCCATTTTTCGCCGTGGATGTTCTGGTACCACTCGAAGTACGAGACGGCGACGCCTCCGGCATTCGCCAGAATGTCGGGTATTACGGTCACGCCTTTTTTTGCAAGTATCGCATCCGCTTCAATGGTCGTGGGTCCGTTGGCGAGCTCGAGAACGATGGACGCCTTGATATCAGGCGCGTTCTCTTCCGTTATCGCATTCTCCAAGGCCGCGGGGACGACGACGTCGACGGGAAGCGTCAGTACCTCTTCGGGAGAAATGTCCCGCCCGCCCATCGATTCCATCGTCGCAAGGTCGCACACGCTACCGACGCAGTAGCAGCCCGCGAGTTTGCCGCTCCGCTCTTTGCATTCTTCGACAGCCTTCAAGTCCTGTATGCCGTTGGGTGCGTAGATGCCGCCTTTTGAATCAGAGAGCGCAACGATGGTGAAGCCGGATTCCTGAAGATACCGTGCCACGAAACTTCCGACATTGCCGAAGCCCTGTATCGCGACGGTCATGCCGCGCGGATTTCTGCCGAGGATGCGCATGAAGGCATCGAGTGCATACCGCCCGCCCAAGCCCGTAGCTTCGGGACGACCTTGTGAGCCGCCCTGATCAAGCGGTTTGCCCGTGACGACTCCGGGGCTATCCGTTCCGGTCACGCGCGCGTACTCGTCGCGTATCCAATTCATTATCTTCCCGTTGGTGTTTACATCCGGTGCCGGCACGTCGAGAGCGGGGCCGATGACGGGGGTCAGTTTGCGGGCGAATTCGCGCGTGAGGCGCTCAAGCTCCGCCTCGGAGAGCTTCTTGGGGTCCACCGCGATGCCGCCCTTGCCGCCGCCGAACGGCACGTCGACGATGGCATTTTTCATCGTCATCCAGAACGCAAGTGCCTTCACCTCATCCATATCCACTTTGGGGTGGTAGCGCAGACCTCCTTTGTAGGGGCCGCGGATGTTGTTGTGCTGGACGCGGAAGCCGTCGAAGACGCGCGCGCTGCCGTCGTCCATCCTTACGGGTAGGGACACTTCGATGACGCGGTCGGGACCACCCAGACGTGCGAGCAGAAGCGGGTCGAGCGAGAGATGCGATGCGGCCGAGCGCAACTGCTCCTTCGCACGGGTCCACGGATTATTTTCCATCTGGCGATTATACTGCAATCGGCACAATGCAACATGGGGATAGCATTTCAAAGAGAAGGCGGCTGAATCAGAACTCCAGAAATAACTCCATCGGTTCTGTGCTGTTCTGCATTCGCGGCGTACCGCTGATGGGGTCGCCGTTTGCATCGGTCGCATGGTCGGCGGTCGAACCGTACGTCTGCCATGCGAAGCGATCGAAGTTGTCTGAGTCAAAAAAGTCGGCGATGCGCTCCATACTGTTGACCCACACAACGTCTCCCAGTGTCCCGGTCCCCTCACACCATCCGCCGCACGTCTCAATGGGTGGTGTCATGTCGAATACCGCGAGGTCCGAGCCGTCTTCGAGCATGAGGAGGAGCTGTTCGCCGTCGTCCGAGAGAGGCTCGAATGCGGACACAAGGTCATGCGGCTGAC
>JBBUAA010000085.1:0-16105 GCA_038061075.1 Patescibacteria group bacterium
GGCGACACGACGCTCTGCGGCGGCGGCGAGTGAGACAAGATACTTGTCGTCGAATGAATTGCCCGTGAGATGTTTTTCAAATTCGTCGAGCTGCTCCGCAGAAGAGAGAACGACGCGCCGTCCCTTCGCGGCGGCGCGCAAAAGTGTGGGGCCGCCGATGTCGGTCTTTTCGATAACTTCTTCCGCCGCCCCGCCGCCCGTAATCGTCTTCTCAAGCGGGTAGAGCGTCACATAGACGAGGTCTATGCGAGGTACGCCAAGCTTTTCCAATTCCGCTGCATCCGCATCGGTACTAAGCAAGCCCGCGTGCAATTCGCGCGAGAGCGTGACCACACGGTGGCCCAAAATCGGCGCTCCCACGATTTCCGCGACATCGCGGCAAGCTACCCCATTTTCATTCAAGTACTTAGCCGTCCCCGCCGAGCCAAGCAGTGTCCACCCCGCATCCGTAAGCATTTTCCCCAAACGCACCAACGCCGCATCCTTCTCGTAACTGGTAAGTAGGGCGGTTTTCATGAGGTCATTCTATCAGTGAGGACACGTTTCCCCAAAAGGCATGGATTGCGCGGGGAGTTCATGGCCGGATTTTTCTCCGTCATGCACTATGTCTCTAATTCGCGCGAATAAGCGAATAGTGAGGTCCTGCAAACACAGTCGGCATGAATTACGCGGGAAGACGTAAGTCTCAAATGTATCAAAGGGGTATGCATTGCCTACGGCGCTTGCGTAACCTGCAATATGGTATTATTTGCCTATGAAGGTAAATGCTGACCTTTCCAAGATTTTGGGCAAGGAACATGAGGAAAAGTGGGTCGCTTTGACAAAAAGTCACGACAAGCTCGTCGATTTTGCCGACACTCTAAAAGTTCTTAGAGATCGTTTGGGTGAACGCAAAAATGACTACGTGTACATGAGGGTGTTACGTTCCGATTTAGAATATTGCTTTACATGAAGCGGACAAATATGAACAAAAGACTTCTATATTTCATCATCGGGCTCGTTGTTATCGCGGGTGGATGGTATTGGTATGCGGGGTAGGGGAGCAGTGCCGTGGTGCCGAGTGAATCTATGTCTCTAATTCGCGCGAATAGGCGAATAGCAACAGTGGTCATGAATTGCGCGGGGAGGCTTATTTCTTCTTGCGGGAGTGCTTCTTGAGCCATGTAGCTATCTCATCGAGTGTTTTTTGCTTTTGTGCAGCCGCGAGTGTGAATGTTTCCGATTCTTCGATCGGCAACGTACTCTCGTATCCGTTCAGCAAAAGGAAAACAGCCGCAGCGGTGAGCGCGGTGCGCTTATTGCCGTCTAGAAAGACGTGGTAGGTCGCTATTGACTCAAGATATACCGCCGCCTTCGTAAAAACTTCGGGGAACTGCTCCACGCCGCCAAATGAGGTTTTCGGACGTTCCGCAATTGACTGCAGGAGATTTTCCTCGCGCACGCCAAGCATACCGCCGGTTTCTTCGATGATACGGTCATGCACCCCGACAATGTCGGCCGCCGAGAGATACTGCATGGTTATTTATCCGCGAGCCGTTCGAGCAATTTCCTGTTCTTATCGATGAACACGTTCGTCCACGCGATTACGTCCGGATTCACGTAGTTGTTGCTACGGTCCTCTTTGGGCCGCACGGTGAGCACCCGCGCCGAAGGATGAACGGACATTTCGACCGCATCACCCACTTTAATGTTGAGTGCTTCAAGCGTATCGGGGGAGAGCGTAACCCCAGCCGAGGATCCTATTTGAATGATTTTTTGAGCCATATTTCCGGTTCGTTATCTATTATAATCACATTATAACAAGTGTGGAATGTTGCGCAAGCAGAGCCTGTGCGCAACACAGGTCCGCAAGGTTATTTCGTCAACGAATCCCGCTTCAGCGTCCTGAAAACTTCCTCGACGGTCGTCATGAATTGCGCGGGGAAGATGATGGTGGAATTCTTTTCGGTGGATATCTCCGCCATAGTCTGCAGGGTGCGTAGCTGGAGGGCGACGGGGTGTGCCGCGATGACGTCGGCCGCTTCGCCGAGCTTTTGTGCCGCCTGAAATTCGCCTTGGGCCGCGACTATCTTCGCGCGGCGTTCGCGCTCGGCCTCGGCTTCCTTGGCCATGGCGCGCTGCATGTTGTCGGGGAGCGCGATGTCTTTTATCTCAACGGCCGTGACGGATGCGCCCCACGGCTCGGTGTGCGCGTCGATGACGTTTTTTATCTGACCGTTTATCTTTGCAGTCTCCGCAAGGAGTTGGTCGAGACTGAATTGTCCCACCACATTCCTCACGGTCGTTTGTGATATCTGATTGGTCGCCTGATACACGTCTTCTATCGCGATGACGGATTTCGCCGGATCCGTCACGTGGTAGTACGCGACGGCGGCGATGTCTATCGAGACGTTGTCCTTGGTGATTATTTTTTGCGACGGTATCTGCATCGTGACGGTGCGGAGCGACGCACGTTCCATCGTCTGGAAGGGGAAGAAGATAAAGGTGAGCCCAGGCTCGCGGACGCCCGTAAATTTGCCGAGGAGGAACACCACGCCGCGCTCGTACTGGCGCAAAATGCGGATGGCAGCGAAGAGATAGAGGGCGATGAGGATGCCCAAGACGTAAGTCCAGTCCATAGCACTACTATTGCACAGGGGTACACAGGCGTCCAGTTGTTTGCTATCCTGCGGCTCATGCGCGACGGCAAGAAAATCGGTATCACGGCGGGAGCATTCGACCTCTGCCACGCGGGTCACATCCTCGTATTCAAGGAGTGCAAAACGGTCTGCGACCACCTCATCGTCGCACTCCAGTCGGATCCTTCCATTGACCGTCCCGAAAAGAACAAGCCCGTCATGTCGCTCGAAGAGCGCGAAATAATCCTCGGCGCCATCAAATACATCGATGAAGTCGTCGTGTATGATACCGAGGCGCAACTCTACGAGCTGTTGAAAAAGAACGACCTCGGCATTGATATCCGCATCATCGGCGACGATTGGAGAGGGAAGGCCTACACCGGCCACGACCTTCCTATCCCCGTGCATTTCAATTCGCGCGCGCACAAGTTCTCGACCAGCGAATTGCGCCGCCGCGTCTACGAAGTAGAGCTGGCGAAGGCAAAGGCGGAGGGGAAGGGGATAACCCCGTTAGAAATAGCCCGCCCATAGGCCCCTTCGGGGCGCGCAAGCGCGGGCGCGATTTCTAAACGGGGATAACCACATAGCGCATTTTCACGGAGCGTTCATACTGTATTCGTATATATCAAGGTCGAATTAGCAGCGGAGTAAATCTTCTGTTTCGATATCTATGAAATCTCTGCACACGGTAACGTTTACCCTCGTCGTCGTCGGAGCCCTCAACTGGGGCCTCGTCGGTCTCGGTAACCTCCTCGGCAGCGGCGGCTGGAACGTCGTTGATATGATCTTGGGGTCATGGCCGGTAGTCGAAAATCTTGTGTACGTGCTCGTCGGCCTCTCGGCCGTCTACGAGATAGCAAAGCACAAGTGGTACTGCAAGGAGTGCAACAAAGGCTCGTCAATGTGATTGAGTACAATCACCTACTGGGTAAAACCACCCGCGAGGGTGCCCGCCGTATTCGGCGGGTCGAGTGTCGGCCAAAGGCCGATGCGAGAGTTTTATGTCGGCGCAAGCATGCGCCGACGACAGAAAAAGAGCCGCCCCGACACGCTCGGGGCGGCTCTTTTTAGAGCCTTTTTGGCTCTTTGGAAATCCCCACTAAAGGCTTTCCACCCCGCATATATGGCGTAGGATTGGGGTAATGCCCAACGCAGTCGGACTTTTTCTCGGAGTGCTTCTCGCTTCCGGCACTATGCTTGGCGGGTGGTATGTCGCTTTTGATGCGGGGATGGTCCGGAGCGACCCCGCTTCTTCCATCGCGAGCGCCGCAGGAGTCTTTGCCTACGACGACGAAGAAGACGAGGTCACCGTCGAAGTATATGAGGAGGAGTGGAGCGAACCGCAGCCCGGCGATTTCATCATGGAGGACGCCGAGGTGGACGCGAATGGTAATCTGCCGTTGCGGGAAGATGATGCTGCAGATGATGATGACGACGGATTCTGGTGGTGGGAGGATGAGGATGACGACCCCGACCTTGATGACGATGATGAAGTCTATGTTGACGGAGACGTTTGGAATGATGACATGTGGGAAGATGATGGCGACGACGAATTCTATTACGATGAAGATGGTGACGATGATGTCTACGTGTACGACGATGACGAAGAGTATGTCGTCGTCGATGAGTGGGAGTATGAGAACGGGAGCGCGCGGACCCGTCAGGCGGTACAGCAGACAAATCAGCCGTGGTACGTGAAAGCCTTTCCCGGCATCGGCAGCATGCTCCAGCAGATAATCCCCGGCCAACAGGCTCCCGCGCCGCGGCCATCGCAGCCCGTCCCGCAAAGGCCCACGTATCCGCAACCTTCATGCTGGGTATCGGCGCAGCCCACGCTCGTCGCTTCGGGCGGCTCGTCCGTTGTGAGCTGGTCGTCTTTCAACGCCACCCGCGCGGCACTCACGGGTTTTGGGGAAGTGTCGGTCACAGGCTCGCGCACCATTCCGAATATCACGAGTACGCGGACACTCACGCTTTCCGTCGCCGGTCAGGGAGGGAACGGCAGCTGCTACGCGCGCATCACAGTGCAGCCGCCGGTCTCGGGGCCGCCTTCGTGCATCATTTCCGCGAACCCTGACGTAATCGATCGCGGAGAATCCGCCAGTCTCGCGTGGGGCTCGCAAAATGCGAGCTCGGCGAATCTCTCCGGTGTGGGTACAGTCCCGACGCAGGGGGGTATTTCCGTCAGCCCAATACAAACGACCACATATACGCTTACGGTCGGCGGCTCCTCGGGGAGGTCGAATACGTGCACCGTACGCCTCTTCGTTGAGTAAAGCGTACCTAAAACCCCTGTCTGCTTCGTTGCGGAGACGCCCATACGGGGGTCTTTTTCGTGTTTTCCACAGTTTTTCTGGACATTTTATAGTAATTATGTATATTTTTAGTATAATTACTTATTAAATTATTATATTTTAATATATTGAGCGCGCATGAATACCACCAATGCCGGCCTAAAGGACTTTCTGGAGATCCCTTACGAGAAGCTAGAGGAGATGAATCTGAAGGCGAAAGACCGTGCCGAGAGCGCGAGTGCGGCGGCGCTTGAGAAGGAGTACACGGCGTTCCTCAAAAAAGAGAAACGCATCAAGGCAGTGACGCTCTGCTTTACGGATATCGAAGGTCGGATGCACATGCTTGATTATGACAAGAAATTTTTGCTCGACTCGCTCTCCAATCTCACCTTCGACGGCTCTTCCATCCGCGGCTTCACGCCGCAGCACGAATCGGACCTCCGGCTCGAAGTTGATTGGTCGAGCATCCGCTACATGCCGTCCGATGTCTTCGGCCCCGGCAAGGTCATCTTTTTCGCGACGGTCTTGAACAGGGACCGCACGCCGTACATCTCCGATTTCCGCGGCCGCCTCAAGGCGTACACGGCCGAGCTCAAGAAAAAAGAGGGCTTCTCGGCGTACGCGGCACCCGAAATAGAAGGCTTCGTCGTGGACGGGGAGAATGCGGAGCAGATGTACCGCGAACGCGGCGGGTTCAAGCTCATCTCCAGCGGCGGCTATTTCCACTCGCTCCCGATGGACCCGCTCCGCGTCTTCATCGACCGCGCGGCGGAGGCGCAACGCGCGATGGGCTTCAAGAACGAGAAAGACCACCCCGAAGTCGCCCCCTCGCAGTTCGAGATGAACTTCTCGTACGCCGAGGTCGTGCGCGCCGCCGACAACGTCCAGCTCTACAAGCTCATCTGCCGCCAAGTGGCGCGCAACATGGGATTGACGGCGACCTTCCTTCCGAAGCCCTTTACGGGCATCAACGGCTCGGGCATGCACACCAACTTCTCGTTGGGGAAAGGCGGCAAGAATATTTTCCACGACCCGAAGGGGGCAGATGGCCTCTCGAAAATAGCATGGGATTTCATCCTGCGGCTTCTCAATCACGCGCCGGAGATATGCCTCATCCTGAATTCCTCGGTCAACAGCTACCGCCGGCTCGACCCGCACTTCGAAGCCCCCAATCAGATAAAAGTCTCGGCCATCGACCGCGGGTCGATGATACGGATACCGGTCGGCAATGAGAAAACGGCGCGCATCGAGCTTCGGAGCGTCGCTCCCGATGCGAATCCATACCTCGTGCTTTTCACGATGCTGAAGACAGGCATGGAAGGGAAGAAGTTGGAGAAAGACGAGAGCAAGCGCGACCGCCTGCGATACCTCCCCGACAACATCTACGATGCGATCGCGCTCTCCAAGGCGAGTAAATTCCTTGCCGACGCGCTCGGAGAGGAGAGCAAGGAGAAATTCATCAAATTCAAGCAGGCTTCCGCCGACCGCTCGCCAAAAGCGCTCGGCGGCATTATCAAAGCCTCGGAGGTCCTGCATCACCACGAGATAACCAACCAACTTCTATGGAGCAACTTCTAAAGGCGGGCAACGGGATGGTGAAACACGCGCTCTGGGTCTTGGCGCTCGGCGCACTTATCGGCTACGCATCGGTCTACTTCGCGGGGGCCTCCGCCGGACCGTTCGACGCGGCTTCTATCAACACGGGCGACACCGCATGGGTGCTCATCGCGGCGGCACTCGTGATGCTCATGACGCCCGCGGTCGGCTTCTTCTACGGCGGCATGGTCTCCGCGAAAAACGTGGTCAGCGTACTCAAACAATCGCTCATTATTCTCGCGCTCGTATCCGTGCAGTGGGTGGTCCTCGGCTACAGCCTCGTCTTCGGGACCGACGTAGGCGGCGTCATCGGCAATCTGAATTTCTTCGGGTTGCGCGGGGTCGGGTTTGCGCCCGACGCGAATTATGCGGGGACGATACCCGCGCTCGTGTTCATGATATTTCAGGGGATGTTTGCCATCATCACGCCCGCGCTCATCATCGGAGCGTTCGTCGAGCGCATCAGATTCTCGACGCTTGTCATATTCACGCTTCTGTGGACGACGCTCGTGTATGACCCCGTCGCGCACTCGGTGTGGGGCGTGGGCGGGTGGCTGCGCGATCTTGGCGCACTGGATTTCGCGGGAGGTACGGTCGTGCACATGACCGCAGGTTTCTCGGCGCTTGCGGCCGCGATGCTCATAGGTCCCCGCCGGACGCTCGGACACATCGGCAGCCACGCCAACAATATCCCGTTCGTCATTCTCGGCGCGGTGCTGCTCTGGTTCGGATGGTTCGGATTCAACGCGGGCTCGGCGCTCGCCTCCGGCGCGCTCGCCGCGAGCGCCTTCATCGTGACGAATACCGCAGCCGCCGCGGCAGCGCTCACATGGACCTTCCTTTCGTGGGCGGAGAACAAGAAGCCTTCCGCAATGGCTGCGGCGACCGGCGCCGTCTGCGGCCTTGTAGCCATCACCCCCGCATCAGGTTTCGTCGGACCGATCGCCAGTATTGCCATCGGCATCATCGCGGGTGTCATCACCTACGCGGCGGTCTATATCCGCATGCACAAAATAGGCGTCGACGACACGCTGGACGTCTGGGCGGCTCACGGCGTGGGAGGCCTCACGGGCGCGATACTTACGGGTATCTTTGCGGAGAAGGTCATCAATGCGGCGGGGAACAACGGGCTTCTTTTCGGGAATCCTCAACAGCTCTGGATACAGATCGTGGCGGTCGCGGCGACCGCCGCCTACGCGTTCTTCGCGACGTGGCTCATCCTCAAGGTCGTCTCGTTCTTCTCTCCGCTCCGTGTCTCTGCGGCGGATGAGGAGGAGGGGCTCGACCTCGCGGTACACGGCGAAGCAGGGTATCGACTCTAGCGTTGCCGCGGGAAAAGCTATACCCACCAGCGCTATGCAGGCCATTGCGGGGAGGGTATACTTGGTCGGTCGAGCTTAGCATTACCGTAATTACATTATTTAGTCTATGGTCAGAACAGCGAATCCGGCCCTCATGAAGCCGATGAATCTGTCTCCCGAACTTGAGGCGGTCGTCGGCCCAGGTCCGATGCCACGAGGTCAGGTCGTCAAGAAACTGTGGGAGTACATCAAGGGCAACAATCTTCAGAACCCGCAAAATAAGAGGAATATTTTGGCGGATGCAAAATTGAAAGTGATATTCGGCGGCAAAGGCGAGGTCACGATGTTCGAGATGACAAAGCTCGTCTCGGCGCACCTCACGTAATACGGCAACGCAATGTCCGCAAAAACCCGCCACCGGCGGGTTTTTGATTGGGGAGCAGACTCTTATCGCTTAGATGTTGAAGTGCTTGGCGTAGCTGCCGACGAGGGGCAGTTCCTTCTGATTGCCCTGCACGACGTTCACGATGCCGATGATGGAGAGGACGATGGTCGCGAGATTCACGAGATTGAGCAGCATCCACAGTTGCCACATCATCATACCGAGGACCCATACGGCGAGCTCGATGACGACCAAGACAAGTCCCTGCTTGATATGGAATTTCACGAACGGGTCGTTCTTCGCGACGAGGAAGGGGATAATGACCAGTATCCCGATGTAGCTCAAGATGCCCATAAGGAGATTCTTGCTCGCCCCGCCGTTGGCGGGGCCAGCGACGGCCTGCGGCTTTGCGGCTTGCGGGGGAGTCGCCGGTGCGCCGCTTTGAGGTTGATTGTCCATAATTCTTTATGCGTAATTAGATTACTAATGATGACCTCCTTACTGTAGCACCCCTTTCCGCCTCCGTCGCGTTTTCCCCACTAGGGGATATTTTCGCGAGTCCTGTTCTCTAGGGTATACTCGGCACATGGTTCAAAAGCGGCCCGCCCGGAAGATGAAACGCGGCGACCGTCTCGTAATGCACATGGAAGAGGCGGGCATCAATGATGTCGCGCTCGTCGGCGGCAAGAACGCCTCACTCGGCGAGATGCTGCAGGAACTCTCCTCGAAGGGCATCCGCGTCCCGTCGGGCTTCATCGTCACCGCCGCAAGCTACCGCCTCTTCATCCGCGAGGCGGGGCTCGAGGATTTTATCCGCTCGTCGCTCGGCGGGCTCGAAGACGGCGACCTCCGGAGCCTCGAGAGTGTGAGCGCGGAAGTGCGCGCACGCATCAAGAGCGCGCCGATGCCCGCGCAACTGGAAGCGGAGATAATCCGCGGATACCGCGCGATGGAAAAGAAATACGGCAGGCACATCGATGTCGCCATCCGCTCGAGTGCAACCGCCGAAGACCTGCCCGACGCGAGCTTCGCCGGAGAGCACGACACCTACCTCGGCGTACGGGGCGACAAGGATGTCCTGCGCTCCATCAAATCGTGCTTCGCATCGCTCTTCACCGCACGCGCCATCAACTACCGGCTCGACAAACATTTCGACCATTTTTCCGTCGCGCTTTCGGTCGCGGTGCAGCGCATGGTCGCGACACACACGGGTGCCTCCGGCGTGATGTTCACCATCGACACCGAGACCGGCTTTCAGGATATTGTCATGATTAACGGCGCGTGGGGTTTGGGCGAGACGGTGGTGCAGGGGCGCGTCGTGCCCGATGAATTCCTCGTCGCCAAAAAAATGCTCGGTACCGCGCGTAATCCCGTCATTTCCAAACGTCTCGGCGGCAAGCACGAGAAAATGGTGTACGCCCGCAAGGGGAGCCTCGGCCCGACCGAGATCGTCAAGACGACCAATGCGGAGCGCGACAGTTTCGTGTTGAACGACCGGCAGGCGCTTCAGCTCGCGAAGTGGGCCAAGACCATCGAAGACCACTACACGAAAAAGCGCGGGGTACTTAGCCCGATGGATATCGAGTGGGGACTCGACGGAAAGACCAACGAGCTTTTCATACTGCAGGCGCGACCGGAGACCGTGCAGGTCGCCAAAGACCGGAGCAAGATAAAGGAGTACATCAGACTGGAGAACGGTCATGTCCTTGCCAAAGGGCTTTCCGTCGGGAACAAAATAGTGAGCGGGGTCGCGCGCGTCATCGAGAGCGTCGCGGATATGGAATTGCTGCAGCCGGGTGAGATACTCATCACCGAAATGACCGATCCCGACTGGGAGCCCATTATGAAAAAGGCAGGCGCTATCGTCACCGACAAGGGCGGCCGCACATCGCATGCCGCAATCGTTAGCCGTGAGCTGGGGCTCACCGCCATCGTCGGCGCGGAGACCGTGACGAAGCACATACAGACCGGACAGGTCGTCACTATAGACACCACCTCCGCCGAGGGGTATGTCTACCGAGGCGCGCTCAAATTCGAGGTGCGCGAGCACAACATCGCCAAGATACCGACCGTCAAGACGAAGATGACGATGAATCTCGCGACGCCGGACACCGCATTCGAAAAGTCCTTCCTGCCCAATGAGGGGGTCGGGCTCGCGCGGGAGGAATTCATCATCGCCGCGTCGGTGGGCGTACACCCGCTGGCGCTTTTGCACTACGACGAGCTCGACGAAGGTCTGAAGCGCAAAGTGGACGAGAAGACGCGCGGCTGGACCGACCGCGAAGCGTACTACGTCGACAATCTTGCCTTTGGCATCGCAAAAATAGCGACCGCATTCCATCCGAAACAGGTCATCGTGCGTTTCTCCGATTTCAAATCCAACGAGTACCGCTCGCTCTTAGGGGGTGAGTTGTTCGAACCCCATGAGGAAAATCCGATGCTCGGCTGGCGCGGCGCCTCACGGTACTACGACCCGAAATTTCAGCGTGCATTCGCGCTCGAGTGCCGCGCGATGCGGAAGGTCCGCGAAGAAATGGGACTCACCAATGTGATACCGATGGTGCCCTTTTGCCGGACGCTCGATGAGGGGAGAAAAGTACTCGCGGCTATGGCGGAGGCGGGACTCTACCCGCATCGCCTCGCGAAGACCCCCGCGCAAAAAAAGCACGCGACGAAGGTCATTGTGATGTGCGAGATACCTTCGAATGCGATACTTGCGGATGAATTCCTCGACATCTTCGACGGCATGTCCATCGGAAGCAACGACTTGACCCAACTCACGCTTGGCCTCGACCGCGATTCGGGCATTGTCAATCGTGTGGCCGACGAGAACGACCCCGCCGTTAAAAAACTCATCGCAGACGTCATCAAGGTCTGCACGCGACGCAAAAAATACGTCGGCATCTGCGGCCAAGCGCCTTCCGACCATCCGCAATTCGCAAAGTTCCTCGTCGAAGAGGGGATAGAGAGCATGTCGCTCAATCCCGATTCCATCATCAAGACCACGTTCGCCGTCGCCGCGGTAGAGAAAAAACTGCACCGAAAATAGATATTTTGAGGTACTACACATCCCCGTATCGGAATGGTAGTATGGGACACGTATGAAAAAAGTACCCGTCGGCATCTTGGGCGCGACCGGCATGGTCGGCCAGCAGTACATCCGGCTTCTTGAGGGCCATCCGTGGTTTGAGGTCGCGTACGTCGCCGCTTCGCCGCAGTCCGCGGGGAAGAAATATAAAGATGCGCTCCGTAATGGGTGGATTGTCCGCGGCGAAATGCCCGAAGGCGTCAAGAACCTTGTCGTGCAGGACGTTGCCGATGTGGACAAGGCGGTCGCGAAATGCGCCTTTGTCTTCTCGGCATTCGAGATGCCCGACAAAGACATGATACGGACGTACGAGGAATCGTACGCGGCGGCCGGTCTTCCGGTCATCTCAAATGCGTCCGCCCATCGTCACACCGATGATGTGCCCATGCTCATTGCCGAGATAAATCCGCATCATCTCGACATCATTCCTGCGCAGCAAAAAGCGCGCGGGTGGAAGAAGGGGTTCATCGTAGTGAAGCCGAATTGCAGCATCCAAAGCTACATGTCGCCCATCCACGCGCTTCTGCTCAAAGGATACGACGTGAAGCGCATAGTGGTGACCACGATGCAGGCGGTCTCCGGCGCGGGCTACCCCGGCGTCCCGAGTTGGGATGTGATAGACAACCTCATTCCTTTCATGGCGGGAGAGGAAGATAAAACGCAATTCGAACCGTACAAGATTTGGGGCGACATCAAGGGAGGCAAGATTATCCCGAAAAAGGCGATCAAGATTTCCGCAACGTGCGTACGCGTACCTATTTCCGACGGCCACTCTGCCATCCTCTCGATAGAATTCGGAAAGAAAAAACCGAGCAAAGAAAAGATAATCGAGATATGGCGCGCATTCAAAGGCGAGCCGCAAAGGCTCGACCTTCCGTTCGCACCAAAACACGCGATTACCTACAAAGACGAAGAGGACAGGCCGCAGCCGAGGCGCGACCGCGACAACGATAAGGGGATGACGGTCACCGTCGGCCGTCTGCGCGAGTGCCAAGTGCTCGACTATAAGTTCGTCGGGCTCAGCCACAACACCGTGCGCGGCGCGGCGGGCGGGGGCATCTTGAACGCGGAGCTGGTCTACAAAAAGGGCCTTATTGTGGCTAGCTGACCTTGTAGGTCAATGAGAAAACTTCCCGTATAGGTTTTTTGTAGTGAGATGCCCTCTCACTAGCTCATGATAGGATTTGAGCATGGATCGGAAATTCTTAAAAGCGCTGTTTACCCGAAATAAATCAAAGCCTGAAGCCAAAGAGAGCGAACCAGATTGCGAGGCAACATATATTGACGACAGTATGGTACGGGTAAAAAGAGGCGGAAAGGAGATTTGGATTGAGGTTAATCCTACCTGGGACCTTAAGGCTCACGAGGAGTTCGTCTCCCAAATGCAAGATAAGAGTCGTCCTCTACCACCAGTGGAGGCCCTTAAAACTGGTGTGCAGGACCCAGTTGAAAAATCTCAGAATTATACCTCTCCTGATAGTGCGTCAAATGTTTCAGAGTTGCCAGGGGGTCAGGAAATAATAGCGAAAGTGCATGGTCTGTCAGTAAATGAACTCGACGCCATCCTTGATTTCGGAAGACGGAAGTTGTATGACCGATTTAAGAGGCGGCTGAGAGACACGACTTAAATTTCATCTATTATGATTTTTGGCGACTCGAAATTCACGTTGAGAAATAGAGCGGCAAAAACAGCAGATGCTTCTGACAAAGAGCGAGAAATTGAGGCTGCTACCGATGTGGCAATCGCGGCGATAGAAAAAAGAGTGTCGGAAGCAAATACCATCTCGAATGAAAATCCTTATCGAGCCCGTGCGTCTTTCGGGTACACGGATGTCTTAAAAGAAACTTTGTATCGAAGTGAAATATATGAGTGGTTTGATGGCGCATTGAAAAAGATTGATGACGTTCTGAGCATCTTGGGTACTGACCCCAAACGGCACCCGCTGTTTGCCGCGCGAAAGAAATTGCTTGACGCATATTCGACCGTCGAGGCCTCAACTCAAAATATTCAATCCACAATAAGGCGTGACGAAGATGCTATTTATCATTCTCGATTATTACCGGAACGCGGAGTAGAAAACGCTTTTGTTACTCAACGTCAGATTGTTGAAATGAACCGCGCTACCCCAGAACAGGCCGAAGATGCTACGTGGGATTCGGTCTCGGTTGCAAAGTTGAACACAGAGGCACTTGTGAACAAAATGGAAACAGAAGGCTCGGGACGCTACTTCTTACATGCTTTTCCACAAATCAGTTTGGAAAAAGGACATATCGCCAACGCTATCGGTGGTGATGCACTTCTCGGTGGGTTTCAAATGTCTCGTGATCGTGCAGGTGTTATCAATTTCACCGCCGAACACGGTGACGAACATTCAACCCAATTCTATCTGCAATTCGGTAATGGCGTTGGGGGCGGAGTCCTATTTCCATCGGAAGTGCTTTTACAAAACTACACGTTTATCAACCTACCGTATGCCAAAGACCTAAAGTGGACATCGAGTGAGTGGAGAATGTACGGTCCGCCGAATAATCCGAAAAGCCCGCTTCATGTTATTCCCCTAAATCAAGGCATCTGTTTTTTCAACCGCGCAGATGAGGCGCGTGTAAACGAATTAGTATCTCAGCTGCCGGAGAATATACGTCCTAACAAGATAGTTTTCTGCGATGGGAGTGTACCCGACGGCCTTCGAGATTTTTTGTCTAAAATGAAAAAGCCCGCTGGACTACCACGCATCTCACGGCCGATTGAAATTATTGCCGATGAGGAAGGTGTGCCTGTGTTCGGAACACACAAAACGAAAGAACTTTATACGGGGACTCAGTAAAAACACCCCCTCCCGCTTCGAGGCTACTTTAACTTTTGAATGCGCTCCATTCCCGCCGCGTGAGCCGCGTCGGGGGAAATGTTCGTGTCGTTGCGGATGGCGAGCAAAATCGCCTCGGTGACACCGCCCGGTGTTGCGAGTTTTTTCAGAAGTTCCGCGGGGTCGCCTTCGGGAAGGCATCGAGTCAGTTCCTCAACGCTTGTACGAAGATGCGGCGCGAGATACGAAAGGTGCGCATCGGCATTTCGAAGCTCGCCGAGCTCTTTGAGAAAAAGGACGATGTACGCATGGACGAAGTATGCGGTAAAGGCGTTGATGCCGCTTTCGTCCTCAAGCGGGATGATGTTCTTGCCGAGGTTGTCGAAAAGAAATTGATATCCGTTGGTAGAAAAGTTCTCACCGTATACGAAACCCGCGAAATTCCACCACGGGTCGGCCATGCCACGGGCCACGGGCCTCCCGACAATATGTGCGATATCTCTGATGGAGATGCCTGCGGCGAAGGAAAGCACCTGCATGTTCGGCTTCAATGAGCCTTTGATATCCGTCAGGAGCGCCGCGATGTCATGCGGTCTGACCGCGATGATGGCGAGGTCTGTATGCATCGCAAGCTCGCGGTTGTGTTCCTTGTCGACCGTGCCGGAAATGCTTACCGAAGCCGGTTTGATATTGTTCAGACGCGCGGCGAGGCTTCTGCCCAAATGACCCTGTGCTCCGAATATGCCGATAGTGACCATTGCTCCAATCATAACTGACATTATGCTTGTTTGAAACAAAACGCCCCTCCGAGGAGGGGCGTTTTGCAAAGACGCGAATCTTTATGCGGAAACCTTGGAAACCTTGATCGCGTTCGGTCCTTTCGGGCTGTCAGCGACTTCAAAGCTCACTTGGTCACCCTCGCGCAGTTCGTCGAACGATACGCCGACGAGCTCGTTGGAGTGGAAAAAGAGGTCTCTTTCCTGTCCTTCGCGCTTGATGAACCCGAAACCCTTATCGGTGAGACGGGCGATTGTTCCTGTTTGCATAGCAATGTGGAATAGATTGTTAAATCAAAAGTTTAGCTGAGAGTGGAGGTCGATCCCTGCTTCTCTGGATCAGCGGCGATTGATAGGGCGATCCTATCACGCCTCAATTATCTTGTCAATCGTCTGTATAGGGGAACTATATACATACCTACCCTACGCGAGGGTAGGTAGCCGAGTATGAAAATTGGCTATAGAATGCGGGAACTCGAATGTATGGCTATTGCACCGATACAGATTTTTAACTCCGCAGACGAACGTGCCAAGAAGTTTTTGGGTACAGGAAAAGGCCCAAAGGATAAGGATAATCTTAGAGCCGCAGTCGTATTTGAAGTTGCTGCGATAGACGCATATTTCAGGGCTAAGGTAGTTAGGTTTCTCAAAACCCAATATGAAAAATCGCTCAAAGATTTTAAGATGCCGTTCGCGGCACAAAAACTTATCCGACTCATTGTTGAGGCAAGTATCGAAAAGAAAAAGGGGGCAACAGGATTAGACAAGATTCAAAAGCGTATTATCCGCGCTAGCGCAGAAACGACTAACAGCCAATCTTTCTATCTCTTAGAAGAAGCTTTGAAAAGGCATCAGACATTTCAAAGCATTGAGCAGATTAGCCACGCGTTCAGGATTATGGGCAAGAATCCCGACCATACGTGGAGTCTATTTGACTTATCTACAAAAACAAAAGACGAAAAGAAAGCGATAACAGGAGCGAAAAAGAGAGGACCGAAAAAGAAAAACAAGAGAGGCCCAAAAATTGACGCTAAAAAGCAGATGAACCGCCTATTCGGTCGCAGACATCTTATCGTGCATGAAGCGGATATTTTCTTGACTGGGAAACAGCGCACCGGGCATAAGAGGCCCATTGAGTACGAGATGGTAAAGAAGTGGCTTGAGAAATCGGGAGAAGCGATACACCGCATTGCTTGAATTAAAGCTTCAAGTGCAACAGTGACCGAACACTGCGCACGGAGTCTGC
>JBBUAA010000086.1:0-1188 GCA_038061075.1 Patescibacteria group bacterium
AAGTTATAGAATGATACATATGAGATTGACACAATTACAGGTCGCGGTCGGATTTTTGATGGCTCTTCTTGCGGGGATTGGTCTCGGCTACTACTTCGGGTACGATGCCGGATGGGAAGAGGCGCTCCGCCTGTTGGCGGCTTGAACGAAGTCCGAGGCGGCAAAATGGTATATTGGGGGAATGCTCCATGCCCCTTTCTTCGACCCCAATAAGACCTACTATGAGAATTGGGAACAAGGGCCGTTCAACGGCTTTGCAGACGGTGTTATCCTTCCCGTCGGCGAACCGCGATTTGATTTTCTCGGCCACAAACTAAGCTATCCCCTCGGTATACCGGCAGGACCGCTTCTCAACGCAAAATTCGTGAAAGCCGCACTCGATAAAGGTTTTGATGTGCCGGTGCAGAAAACGGTGCGTAGCCGCACACGCGCCTCGAACGAGTGGCCCAATGTGCTGGGAGCCGACATATCAGGCGATCTCACCCTTGAGATGGCGCAGAAACCGATCATCGTGAGAAATGAATATCGCGAGCCGCTTTCGATAACAAATTCATTCGGCAACCCCTCGTACGAGCCGGACATCTGGCAAAACGATTTGCGCGAATCTATCCGTTATGCGAAACCCGGACAGCTCGTGATGTGCAGCTTCGAGGGCACGAAATGGGAGGAGAACTTCACGACCGAGGATTACGTGAATGATTGGGTGAATGGCATGCAGATGCTTAAGGATGCGGGCGTAGAAGTCGTTGAGGCGAATTTTTCATGCCCCAACGAAGGGGCGGCATCACTTCTCTGCTTTGACGTGCCGAAAGTAAAAATGATCACGGAAGCGATAAAAAATAAAATCGGCGATACGAAGCTCGTTATTAAGATCGCATATTTTGACGGGCCGTCACTACGGGAATTGATAAAAGAGGTCGGGGGTATTGTCGACGGTTTCGGTGCAATCAACACGATCCCCGCACCGGTCGTGAAGCCTGACGGGACTCAGGCACTTCCGGGGGCACACCGCGTAAGAAGCGGGATTTGCGGTCACGCAATAAAATGGGCCGGAATCGACATGACGCGGCGGCTGAAAGCACTTCGCGAGGAATTCGGCTTGAAGTATGCAATCGTAAGCAGCGGGGGCGTCACGGTACCAAAAGATTTCAAAGAGTACCGCGATGCGGGGGCGGATGTGGTGATGAC
>JBBUAA010000086.1:1288-7275 GCA_038061075.1 Patescibacteria group bacterium
GTGGAATCCGTACTTGGCGAAAGAGATAAAGGAGGCGTATCCGGATGCATAATGAAATAGAAGCGCGTGCGAAACAAGCGATAGAGGAGCGGGTGTTCCCCGGCTGTGTCATCGGCGTTGTCCGTTCGAACGGGGAGCGCGAAGTATTTCCGTTCGGGAACCTGACCTACGAGCGGGATTCTC
The DNA here is from genome assembly GCA_038061075.1 of Patescibacteria group bacterium. GTDB lineage: Bacteria > Patescibacteriota > Minisyncoccia > Phycocordibacterales > UBA2100 > UBA10103. Next base: position 1,472 of record JBBUAA010000086.1, read on the forward strand.
CGGCCGTGCGTGGAGACACGGTCTATGATGTCGCTTCGATAACGAAATCAATTCCAACGGCCTCGCTCGCACTCACATTGGCAGCGGAAGGGAAGTTCGCTTTGGGTGACAAACTCGTCACGTACATTCCGGAATTCAGAAGTAAATGGCGCGAAGAGATTACTCTCGAACATCTTCTGCGTTATGGAATTCACGGGCTGCAACTCTCGACCCTGAAAGACAAGACGTCGGGCGAGATTTTGGAATCGGCGTATTCGCGCGAATTAGCCGATACGCCGGGCACACAATTTCTCTACACGAATTTACCCGCACTCCTGCTCGGGATTGTTATCGAGCGGACTTCAAAGGGTACGCTCGACGTGCTCGCCCGAAAATATTTTTTCGGTCCCCTCGGCATGAGGGACACGACATTCTTTCCGCAAAAATATGGACACGGCGTGTCCATATTTGCACCGACGGAGACCGTAGATGGTGACGAGATCAGAGGCATCGTGCACGATGAGAGCGCACGCGTGTTCGCGAAGGCGGGAAAAGCGGTCGGACATGCAGGATTATTCTCAACCGTCCCCGACCTCTTGAATTTTTTGGAGAGACTGTTGCGGGGTGATGAGGGATTTACGAAATCAATCATTGCGGGAGCAGAGAAAGGACTGGGGTGGCAGGTCAATGATGCGCGGTTCATGGGAAAGTACGCGCACCCGCGCACCTTCGGCAAGACGGGATTCACGGGGACGAGTTGCGTCGTCGACCTCGAACGCGGCAAGGCACTCGTCATTCTCTCCAACCGCACTTTCCCCAAACGACCAAAGAACGATGACGCGATATATCAACTCCGCGCGGATATCGCCGACATTGTGCTCGAATAACAGCATCTGCTATAGTCCTTTGATATGTGCGGTATTTTTGCGTATACGGGGGCTAAAGGTAAGGATGCGGCGGACCTTCTTCTGAAGGGGCTCGTCGCGCTGGAATACCGCGGCTATGACTCCGCGGGCATCTATACGCCTGAAAGCGGAAGCGTGAAAACCCCCGGCGCCGTCAAAGAATTACGGAAGAAAGTGCCGAAGAAATTCACCGGCAAAAGCGGCATCGCGCACTTGCGGTGGGCGACACACGGTGAGCCGACGGCGAAAAACGCGCATCCGCATTCCGATTGCGCCGGTGAGATATGGCTCGTCCACAACGGCATCATCGAAAATTTCAAAGAGCTGAAAAAAGTTCTGGAAAAAAAAGGGCACACATTCGTTTCTGATTCCGATACGGAGATACTCGCGCATCTCATCGAGGAGCACCTCAAGAAGAAGAGCTTCGAAAAAGCGGCACTCGCGGCCTTGAATGAGGTGCGCGGTACCTATGGCATCGCCATGCAGTACAAAGGCGAGCCGGACAAGCTCATCGCGGCGCGCATGGGGTCGCCCATCGTGTTGGGGCTGGGGCAGGGGGAGCGATTTATCGCTTCGGACCCTTCGCCCATCCTCCCGCATACCAAGAGCGTCGTCTTTCTTGAAGACGGCGACGTGGCGGTCTTGACGCCGAAATCGCACAAGATCGTGCGCCTCGATTCGACACGCGTGAAGCGCAAGACCTCGACCATCGATTGGAGCACCGAAGAAGCGCAGAAGAGCGGCTTCGAGCATTTCATGCTGAAAGAGATCATGGAGGCGCCGGAGGTCGTCGAGAATACGCTCCGCGGCCGCCTCATTCCGAAAAAAGGCTCGGTGAAGCTCGGCGGGCTCGAGAGCGTCGCGAAGGAGCTGAAAAAAATCGAGCGCATCATCATCACTGCATGCGGCACCGCCTACTACGGCGGCTTGGTCGGCGAGTATATGCTCGAGGAATTCGCGGGCATCCCCGTCGAAGTCGAGCTCGCGAGCGAATTCCGGTATCGCAGTCCCGTTCTGAACCAAAAGACCGCGCTCATCGCCATCTCGCAATCGGGCGAGACCGCGGATACGCTCGAAGCTATCCGCGAGGGGAAGAAAAAAGGGGCGCTCACGCTCGGCATTGTGAACGCCGTCGGCTCGACCATAGCGCGCGAGACCGATGCGGGCGTCTACAATCACGCGGGGCCGGAAATAAGCGTCGCGTCCACCAAGGCGCTCGTATCCCAGTTGACCGCGCTGGTCCTCCTGACGCTTTTTTTGGGGAGGCAACGGAAGATGTCGGCCGCGGTCGGGCGAAAGATCGCCGCCGAGCTCAAGCGTATCCCGCAGAAGGCGCAAAGAATATTGGATGCGCGGGGCGCTATCGAGAAATTGGCAAAGAAATACTCGAAGAACCGCGACTTTCTCTTTATTGGACGCAAATATAATTACCCCATAGCGTTCGAGGGCGCCATCAAGCTGAAAGAAATCTCGTACATTCATGCCGAAGGCTACGGCGCGGGCGAGATGAAGCACGGGCCAATCGCGATGATAGACGAGCATTTCCCGACGGTTGCCCTTGCGACCAAGGACAGCGTGTACGAAAAGATGCTCTCGAACATCCAGCAGCTCAAAGCGCGTAAAGGTCCCGTCATCGCGATTGCGACGGAAGGGGATACGGAGATAGGGAAACTCGCCGACGACGTTATCTATGTGCCGAAAACACTCGAACTGCTGAGCCCGATATTGAATGTCATCCCGCTCCAGCTTTTCGCCTACTACTTTGCAAAAGAAAAAGGATTGAACGTAGACCGACCCCGCAATCTTGCGAAGTCGGTCACCGTTGAGTAACGATTTTTTCGACGATGCGGGCGACTTCGTCCATGGTATCGGCGTACACATCGGCGCCGGTTTGTTCGTACCCTTCGGTCAAATTGCCGCGAAAGCCGATGGTGAAGGCGCCTGATGCTTTACCGGCCGCGATACCGGGATTGGAATCTTCGAGAATAAATGAATTTTTCGGCAATGCGTCCAGAGTTCTGAACGCTTCAATGTACCCGTCGGGGTACGGTTTCGAGCGCATGTTCGGCGTGTCGTGGAGAGAAATAATTATCTTCAGGTCGTCTTTGAACGAAAGCCGCCCAACGACATGTTGGATCCAGTTCATGCGCGACGATGAGACGAGCCCGAGCGAGAAGCCCCACTGCGTCAGTTTTTTTGCAAGCACTTCGACGCCCGGCGTTATGTGCGCCCTGTCGAGTACTACCTTTGCGGCTTCGTCGTAGCGTCGGACATATTCCTCGTAGGTGACTTCTGTGCCGAGCGCATGCGCCCGATCGTACGTGTCCCGGATGCTGCCGCCGACGAGCGTACGACCGGTTTTTGCGATCATCTCCTTGCCGAACAGCTCCTCAAGAAGATGTGTCTCGTCCTCCTCCCACGAGCGCTCGGAGTCGATGAGGACCCCGTCCATGTCGAAGATGAATGCTTTGTTCATCGAGGCAGTATAGCAATTACGCTTCAATCCCAATACTTAGGTTAAAAACTAAGTATTGGGATTTATATGGCGGTACACTATTTCAGCTTGATGATTTTTTCCCACGGGCGGCCGGCTACGCCGAAGTGGCCGTAGGTGGCGGTTTCTTGGTAGATGGGGCGGCGGAGATCGAGCCGTTCGATGATTGCTTGCGGACGGAAGTCAAAATTCTTCGTTACGATGTGGGTCAGATTTTTTCCCTTCTCGTCGAATGCCTCAATCATGACGGGCTCGGCGCGGCCGATGGCATAGGCGACCGAGACGAGGGCTTTTTTGGCGTAGCCGTTCGCAACCAGATTCTTGGCGACGAAGCGGCACATGTATGCCGCCGAGCGGTCTACTTTCATCGGCTCTTTGCCCGAGAAGCAGCCGCCGCCGTGCGGCATGAGCCCGCCATACGTATCTACCTGTATCTTTCTGCCCGTAAGCCCCGCATCGGCCTCGAAGCCGCCCTGCACGAATCGCCCCGTCGGATTGACGAGTATCTCGATATTTTTGAGCGAGCCGAGTATCGGTGTGAAAAGATGTTTGATGAGCTGTTTCCGTATTTCTTCCTGCGAGACTTTTTTGTCGTGTTGTGTCGAGCAGAGGGCAGTGATGACTTTTCCTTTTGCAATAGTCACTTGTGTTTTGCCGTCGGGCTTCAACCATTTGAGCGTTCCGTCGCGGCGCAATTTTTCGAGCCGACGCGCGAGTGCGTGGGCGAGGACGACCCCTTTCGGTAAATACTCCTTCGTTTCGTTCGTCGCATAACCGTACATGATGCCCTGATCGCCGGCGCCTCCCGTGTCCACTCCCATCGCGATATCGGGCGATTGCTGCGCGACGCGCACGAACACTTCGAGCTTCTCCGTGTAGCCGATGTCCTTGTACACTTTTCTGGCGATTTTTTCAAAATCCACTTTCGCTTTCGTGCGCACCTCGCCGCCTATCATGAGCGTGCCGTGACTGCCGAAGGTCTCGACACCGGCGCGACTATATGGGTCCTGCGCGAGCATCGCATCGAGAATGGCGTCGGACATTTGGTCACACACTTTGTCAGGGTGTCCGCAGGTGACGCTTTCAACGGTGTATCTTTCGAGTAAGTGGAACATATAGAGTAGTTAGTAGTTCGTAGAACGTAGTTAGTAGTAAATCTAAAGCCTAAAAACAAAACATCTCCCTGTAGGGAGATTCTTTCGACAAAAGCATCTTCCCGTTAGGGCTGGATGTGGCACCTTATTCTTTCGAATAGGTTGTCGGTGGTTGCGGAGCCAGAACTCCTTTGCCTCGCCGAAGTTTCGACGAAGGCGGGTAGCCACACTCTTGATACGTATGGGGTGTGTCTCTGCATGGTAGCAGTAAAGCTCTCGGTATGCAATAGTGTTCGGATGAAAAAAGTGGTATTAGCTTCCGTCTCGCCGTGGCGCAAGAAGATATTTTCTACGGCGGGCATCCCGTTCTCCGTCGAAGAGAGCGGGTACGAAGAAAATATGAAGCTGCAACTTGCACCGCGCGCGCTCGCGCGGCGCCTCGCGCTCGGCAAGGCGCAGGCTGTGGCGGCGCGCCTGCGTAAGCGAGCGCAACAGGAAAATACGCTCGTCATCGGCGCGGACACGTTCGCGGTATTCAAGGGCAAGCTCCTCGGCAAGCCGCGCACGTCCGCGCAGGCGACCCGCATGCTTAAAATGTTGAGCGGCAGGACACACGTACTCCTGACGGGAATTGCCATCGTGGATTCAAAGACGGGTCGGCATATCACCAAAACGGTCGGTACGCGCGTGACCTTCCGCAGGCTCTCTGCGCGGGACATCGCGAGGTACGTCAAGACGGGGGAGTCGCTCACTGTCGCGGGCGGCTATGCCATTCAGGGGGGTGCTGCGGGTTTCGTGGAGCACATAGTGGGGGATTACAACAACATCGTCGGGCTCCCGCTTGCGCCGCTTATTGAAGCGTTGCGGCGCTTCGGTATCGGATAAAAAGTCCTGGAAGGACTTATACACAGTTCCCGCTTCCGAAGCACTTGCGGCAAAAAATAAGGCGTACAATGGGCATCAACGTGCGGGCTTCTCTCGCGCGGTGGAGTTTGCTTAAAAAGGTCGCATAGGTTTGCGCATTGAGTATTATTAATTATTAGATGTATATATAATCATTATGATGAAAGGAATCTCGATTTTCAGGAGGGATGGGGTGCTTCCGGTCACGATAGCGGTCGTGGCCTCCATGTTGTTCGTTGTCATGTCCACATCGGCTGCGACGACGATAAGCACGGATATAACAACAGGAGGTGCCGTCTACGCTACGGGTACTCTCCAAGCCACAGGTGCCGTTATCACATACGGCGCGGGGACCTTCGGCGATGCCGCGGCTGACTACCAGATTTTCGGTGGTCAACTGCAAGCGTCTTCCACGGCACTCTTCGGCGG
>JBBUAA010000086.1:7375-19827 GCA_038061075.1 Patescibacteria group bacterium
ACTACCAGATTTTCGGTGGTCAACTGCAAGCGTCTTCCACGGCACTCTTCGGCGGTGCGGTAACCACATACGGCGCGGGGACCTTCGGCGATGCCGCGGCTGACTACCAGATTTTCGGTGGTCAACTGCAAGCGTCTTCCACGGCACTCTTCGGCGGAGCCGTGACGGTATACGGCGACTCCACGATCGGCGACGCTGTCACCGATAGCGTCACCGCAAACGCGTACTTCACGCAATTGCGCATCGGTACGGGAAGCACCTTCGGCAATATCGGCACCGTGGGTGCCGATGAACTCGGTGTTGAAGGGGCGGTGGAAATCGACGGTGCCGCGTATCTCGACGGAGGAGTATATGCATCGAGCACGCTTCAGGTAACGAACGATGTCGTTCTGTATGGCGGCTCTGATGCGCTTACTCTTACGACGACAAATGCCGCGACATCCACGCTCGTCGTTGGCTGTATCCAAACCTACGCGACGTCGACCGCTTCCCCGATCAAGCTCACGCTCGGCTCTACACTCACGGCTACAAGCACGGCCACCGGTGCGTCTACGGTTTCGAGTGGTTTCGTCACGTGGAATTTCGGCAGCTGCCCGTAATCCAAGCTTCACTTATCAACTCTAGCGGCATACACACATGATGAAAAAGATTCTCGCAACAGAATCGCTCGCGGTGTTGCTTCTATGCGCACTCGCCATGTTCTTCGTGGTAGTGCTTAGTACACCACGGACGACCCATGCCGCCTTCGACGACGTAACCATCGTGGTCGACACGGTCATCACCGTCAGCGGGATTAACCTCACCGTCTCCGGCGCGACGTCCTCCTTGAATACGATCGTAGTGGGAGCGGACAACTTCCAGATCACGCTCAATAGCGGCTCATCGATCCAAGTCACGTCCGCAACCGGCAGAGTCATCGGGACAAACGGGCAGGGCTTCATCGCTACCAACACGTGTACCGGCGGCGTATCGGTCTTGGGGTTCAATGCCACAGAGACTACGACGATTACCGTCGGACCTACGAGTGAAGCATGCTCCGGTGCCGCGACGACCGGCGCGGCAACAGCAGCAGTCGCTGGCAGCGGTACCGGAAATGGCGCCCCCGCCGGTGGAGGCGGTGGAGGCGGCAGCGTCGCGGCTGCTCCTGTGATTACGGTCACGCCTCCGACAAGCGCGACGGTCATCGCTCAACTTCAAGCTCAAGTGCAATCCCTCATCGCACAACTTAACGCACTGCTCGCGGCACGGGGCCTTCCCGGAGTAGGAGGAGGCTCGTTCACCCGCGACCTCAAAGTGGGTGCGATAGGCAATGACGTGAAAGCCCTGCAAGTGTATCTCAACACCCATGGCTACGCGATCGTATCATCAGGGCCAGGCTCTTCGGGCAATGAGACGACGAAATTCGGCGGTCTCACGCGGGCTGCACTCGTGAAGCTGCAGAAGGCTGCAGGCATCACTCCCGCTGCCGGATACTTCGGAGCGAAGACGCGCGCGTATATCGCGGCTCATCCCTAGTCGGGAAGATCGACCGGACAAAAAGCCCCGCCGAAGTGCGGGGCTTTTTTCTGAAAGATGCTCGTATTGCCAGTGTCTCCCGCAGAGTATAGAGTTATCGGAACATGAACCCCGTTAGAGGCATCGCTATTCCATCGCATATCGCGAGTTCTCCACAGCGGGAGAAATTCGTAAGTGCCTCTAACGGGGTGAAAAAGGTCGTGACCATTGGCGGCGGGACGGGGAGCTACATGATGCTCTCCGGACTCAAACATTTTCCCCTCCATATCACAGCGGTGTATTCGACATTCGACAACGGCGGCTCGACGGGCGTCCTGCGCGACGAATTCGGGATACTTCCTCCCGGTGATGTGCGTCGCTGCCTTGTCGCTCTATCCGAAGGAAAACGCGCCGAGATATTGCGGCAGCTTTTTAATTTTCGTTTCGATAAAAAAGAAAGCGCGCTTCACGGTCACAGCTTTGGCAATCTCTTCCTTTTGGCGCTCAATTCGATCTACGGCTCCGGAACGGAGGCTATCCATAAGGCCTCCGAACTTTTGCATCTGAAAGGAGCGGTTCTCCCCATTTCGCTCGACCACGCCAATCTGCATGCGGTCTTGGAGAACGGGGAAGAGATAACCGGAGAGACGAACATTGACGTCCCGAAGCACGACGGCGGTCTCAGGATACAGAAACTCTTTTTGGAACCTGCAGCGAAGCTCTATCCGGAGACTGCGGCGGCAATCCATGCGGCGGACATCGTCGTCATCGGGCCGGGAGATCTGTACACCTCGCTCATCCCCAATCTTCTGGTGTCCGGAATGCGCGAGTGTTTGGCCGCGAGTCCTGCAAAAAAAGTTGTCGTATGCAACGTCATGACGAAGTGGGGGGAGACGCACAACTTTGCGGCATCCGATATGGTGCGCGAGCTCCTCTCATACAGCGGTCTTCCGAAATTCGATTATGTTATCTGCGCAGGTAAAGAGATCGCGGCAGATGTTCGTGCCCGCTACGAAAAAGAGAAGCAGTATCCAATGCGCGTCGACGAGGAACATCTGCGCCGGCTTGCCGGAAGGATCATCAAGGTCGACAAATTCGCGAAGGCCGATGTGGTGCGCTACGACCCCATGACCATTGCCCGCGTCATTTCAGAGTTACAATGAACCTATGAGTACACGTACCGGTATCATCGTCGGCATTGTCCTCTTTTTCGTCATCATCGCGGCGGGGTGGGTCTTGGTGGCAACACCTGCGCCCGCCATAAGTCCGACTCCGACACCAACCCCTCCGCCCTCCGGACCGTTCATTTCGGAAATGGTGAAAATAACGTCACCCCTCGCGGGTGCCACAGTCGGGAATACCTTCACCGTAAAAGGCGAGGCGCGCGGCCAATGGTATTTTGAAGCGTCGTTTCCCGTACAAGTCAAAGACAAGGACAATAACACGGTGGGACAGGGGATAGCGCAAGCGCAAGGCGAGTGGATGACGACCGAATTCGTCCCGTTCACCGCCAATGTCATCGTCACGAATTACTCCGGCCCCGCCACCCTCGTACTTCTCAAAGACAACCCCTCCGGCCTTCCCGAAAATGACGACGCGGTCTCCATCCCGATAATCGTGCAGTAAGCGCTATGCGGGAAAGAGAAATGAGGGCGCGCAGAATTGTCGCGTATCTTAAACGTACATATCCTCGCCCGAAGAGCGAGTTGAAATACAGGACGCCGTTCCAATTCGTCGTGGCGGTCATCATGTCCGCGCAGTGTACCGACAAGGTGGTCAACAGGGTGACGGAACCGCTTTTCAAGAAATACAAGACGCCCGCAGATTTCGCAAAGGCGGACCCCGTGCAATTTACAAAGGAGATTTCTTCAGTGACGTTCTTTCGCAACAAAACAAAAAGCATTATCGCAGCGGCCGGAGATGTCGTCGAAAAACACGGCGGAAAAGTGCCGGCTCTTTACAGTGAGCTTATCGAACTGCACGGCGTCGGGTATAAGACCGCGCACGTCATTTTGGGCGAATTATTCGATGTCTGGGAGGGTATCCCGACCGACACGCACGTCAAGCGCTTCGCGCGGCGGTTCGACCTCACCGGCAACACTGATCTCAAGAAGATATCGAAGGACCTCGAGGCGCTCGTTCCGAAAAAGGATTGGAAGTACGTCAATAACGGCCTCGTCTTATACGGCCGCTATGTCTGCCCCGCGCGTCCGCACGACTGTGCGAAGCACCCGCTCACCAAGATTTGGCCCGAAGCCAACACCCGTTGGCCCAAAACCAGCTAGTCGGAATGTTTACGGATGTTCAATAGCAAATACGTGTCGCCTTTGACGCGAAAGTAAAAGCGTACATTCTTGGTAACACGAGCTTGCCAGACATCTGCTGTCTCGTCGTACTTCTTCGCCCGAAGTGACGGATGGCGAATATCGTTAGCAAGATATCCAACCTGCTTATAGAAAATATCCTGAACCTGTTTCGGAAATTTCTTGAGCGCACGCCGCATCTGCTTCGTGTGCTCGACATTCATGCCTCGTCAGACTCAAGGGACGCTCGGAGTTCTCTGATGGTGTGAAATGGTCCGGCGACCCTGCCCTCCTCGACATCCTTCAGGCTGGCGCGTAGCCACGCGGGGAGCTTTTTTGCCGGTTTTGCTTTCGCGACGTTGGCTCTTGCCGTGCGCACCAAGGTTTCGTACTCCTTACGCGGAAGCACGACGAGGTCGCCTTTCGCCGCAAGCTTTTTTGGTATGGTCAACGTGGACATGCGTACACTATACCATAACGCCCTCTTGAAAAAATCTCCGGAGGTTTAACCTCCCGAGTTTCAAAGTAGTCACAACGTCGCCCGCAGTTTTTGCTGCTTCCCGAAACGCTCTATGGCGAGCGTAATGAGTTTGTCGATGAGTTGTTGGTACGGAATACCGGAGTACTCCCAAAGCTTCGGGTACATACTGATGGAAGTGAAGCCGGGGATGGTATTGATCTCATTGACATATATTTTTCCCGAACCGGTGAGAAAGAAATCGACCCGCGCCATGCCTTCGCAGCACAGTATTTGAAATGCCTGTACCGCCAGTTGCTGTATCTTTTTGACGGTACCCTTCGGGAGCTTCGCCGGTATTTCGAGCGAGGCGCCGTTCTCGTCAAGATATTTCGCTTCGTACGAATAAAAATCGTGGTGAACGATTATTTCCCCAGGGACGGAAGCCGCAGGCTTTTCGTTGCCGAGTACCGCACACTCGATCTCCCGGCCTTTGATGGATTCTTCGATGAGGACTTTTGTGTCGAAACGAAAAGCCTCCCTCATCGCTCCTTTGAATTCTTTTTCATCGCGCACTTTTGCAATGCCGACCGAAGAACCGAGATTGGCGGGTTTTACAAAGAGCGGTAATCCAAGTGCGCGTCGCGCCGCTTTGCAAGTGACCGGATTTTCTTTTGTCGCGACGAGAAACTTCGGGATGGGGATACCCGCATCGCGCAGAAGCCGCTTTGCGACGTCTTTGTCCATCCCGACGGCCGAGCCGAGCACTCCCGCTCCGACGAACGGTATATTCGCAAGACGCAACAGTCCCTGCACGGTGCCGTCCTCGCCGAAGGGGCCGTGGAGGATGGGAAACACAACATCGACTTTATTCTTATTTCCTCCCGCAATAAGCGCAATGCCGCTATCTTTCGATATGTGTAGAGGTACGGAAGAAGCCGATGCGAGGAGCCTTCCAGACTCCGCGGGAGGAAGCCAATGACCCGACTTGTCGATACCGATAGCAACGACTTCGTATTTACTTTTGTCTATCGCCTCGGCGACGTTTTTGGCCGAGCGCAGAGAGATCTCATGCTCGGCAGATCTCCCGCCGAAGAGAAGAGCGACCCTTATTTTTCGCTTCATTATCGGTACTGTACGCTATTCGCGGTATTTGGGCAAAAGCGGTAGGATGACGGCATGGCCGGAAAAAGGAAGGTGGCGGTATTCGATGTGGACGGGACTATTTTCCGCTCCAGCCTCCTCATACAGGTAGTCGACAAGCTCATCGAGGACGGGGCATTTCCCCCGAAGGCGCGTCATGTGTATGAACGCGAGGAGGAGCGCTGGCTCGACCGCGAGGGGGACTATCAGGAATATATCGATGCCGTGGTGGAGGCATTCCTCAAACATCTCAAGGGCCTGCACTATAGCGTCTTGGCGGATGCGGCCGAGGCAGTCGTCGAAAAACAATGGAAGCAAGTGTACCGCTATACGCGCGATCTTCTCAAGGACCTGAAGAAGCGCGGCTACTTTCTTCTTGCCGTCTCGCATTCGCCGAAGACCGTTTTGGATAAATTCTGTCCGCGGCTAGGATTCGATAAGGCATACGGAACGATTTATGAACTGGGGCCGCAAGAGTGTTTTACCGGCGAGGTCGTCGACCCGCACCTCATTTTCAATAAATCGGCGATTTTGAAACGTGCGGTCGAGAAGGGCGGACTCACATTGTCCCACTCCATCGGGGTCGGCGATACGGAATCGGATATTTCCTTTCTCGAGGTCGTGGCGAAGCCCATCTGTTTCAATCCGAACGCGAAACTCTATCGGTATGCGAAGCGGATGAAGTGGGATGTGGTAGTCGAGCGAAAAGATGTAATCTACGAATTATGACGCGGGTGGCGGGTGTCCGCGCGGCAGCGGCGCGCACGATACTTGCTCCCGCCGAACGCGGATATTGAAACATGGTTGCTCCCCGAGCTACGAAGGACGAAGTGCCAAGAGAACGAACGGCAGGCGATGTTCGTCGAAGAGCAAGTATTGTGCGCTTCCGCTCGGTTGTGTGGGGGTATTGGAAAAAGGAGGGAAGGCACGATTTGCCATGGAGAAAAACAAAAGACCCGTACCGCATTCTCGTTTCCGAGGTGATGTTACAGCAGACGCAGGTGCCGCGCGTTATCGAAAAATATAAGGAATTTTTAAAAAGATTTCCGACCGTCCGCGCATTGGCAAAAGCATCACTTGCCGACGTCTTAAAGGTATGGAGCGGACTCGGCTACAACAGGCGAGGGAAGTATTTGCACGATTCGGCAAAGCAGCTCATGCTATTTTCGCGCGGTCGCGTATTTATAGCATCTGATGAATTACGGAAATTGCCGGGAATTGGTCCCTACACAGCCGCCGCAATTCGCGTATTCGCATATAACGAGCCGGATATACTCATCGAAACCAACATCCACGCCGCATTCATCCGCCATTTTCATTCAAACGTTTTGCAAAATGTTAGAATATCGGACGTTGAAATTATTCCACTCGCGACCCTGGCGGCGGCAGGGCAGGACCCTAGAAAATGGCACTGGGCGCTCATGGATTATGGGGCGTACCTCAAACGCAGTGGCGTCCGCAACAACAGCCGCAGCGCGCACTACACAAAACAATCCAAGTTCGAAGGCAGCCTGCGCCAAGTCCGCGGCGTAATTCTTAGGGCACTTCAAGCAAGGCCTCAGTCCGAAGTCAGACTTCGGAAGGCTATCGACCTCGTAGGTCGATATGGGGCGAAACTTGAGAAAGCGCTGGCGGGGCTCGCGCGCGATGGGCTTGTCGTGAAGGAAAAAGGCAAGTGGCGAATTAATTAGATGCTCACAATTACCGGAATCACAATAGGGCGCTTCATGGTTCGCTGGAGGAGGAATTGGGAGACCGCGTCGGCGAGGTCGTCGCGGGCGGCGTCGAGGTCGGCTGCGCGCGGATTGCGCATCGAGCCTTCCACCGATTTGCGGATGATGAGGCGTGTCTGGTCCATGAGTTCTTTGTTGTCACGCAGGTAGACGAATCCGCGCGAGATGATGTCGGGAGATTTGTGAAGCTTGCCCGTGCGGCGGTCAATCGTGGCGACGACGACGCAAAATCCTTCCTGACCCAAGGCTTTCCTGTCGCGCATCAAGACGTCGGAAAGTTCGGAGACCGTGTGTCCTTCGACGACGCGCAGTTCGGCGGGAGCTTTGAGCGCGTGCTTCGATATCTTCTCGCCGTTCTTGATGTCGACGAGGGAGCTGTTGTCGGGGATGCAGATGTTTTCCGGCTTCACGCCCATTTCGACGGCTAAGTCTGCGTGTACGCGGAGCATGTAGTGGTAGCCGTGGACGGGGATGAAGAATTTCGGCTTTATTTGGCTGTGTATCCATGCCGCCTCTTCGCGGTTGCCATGACCTGAGGCGTGCACATCGCTCGCGTGGTAGGTGATGATGTGCGCACCCTGGCGCGAGAGATTGTCTTTGAGCTTTTGCACCGCGCGCTCATTGCCCGGAATGACCGAGGACGAGAGCACCACGGTATCGGTGGGCTGCAGGCGGATGTATTTGTGCGTCTTGTTGCCGATGCGGGCGAGCGAGGCGAATTCGTCGCCCTGGGCGCCTGTCGCGAGAATGATGAGCCGTTCTGCAGGGTATTGCCCCATGTTCTCGACGGCGACGACGGTGTCGTCTTTGTATTTGATGAGGCCTATCTCCCGCGCTATTTCGATGTTGGTGCGCATCGAGCGGCCGTCAATGACTATTTTCTTGCCGTACTCCTCGGCGAAATGCACGACACGGATGAGCCGCTCGAGGTGCGAGGCGAACATCGCGATGACGAGCCGGCCTTTCGAATCTTTGATTATCTTCTCAAGCGTCGTGTAAACGATTGATTCAGGAATAGAGAATCCCGGCTGCCAGACGTTCGTCGAGTCCATGAGGAGCGCGAGCACTTTGCGGTTCTTGAATATGCCGAATTCGCGTTTCTCCTCGGCCGACGGTTCGCCGTCGAGGTGGTTGAGCTTGATGTCGCCCGTAAAGACAACGTCGCCGTACGGAGTCTCGATGATGATGCCCATAGAATCCGGCACGGTGTGCGTCACGCCGAAAAAGCGGATGGTCGCCGCGCCGAGCTTGATGACCTCGTCCTTTTCCACTTCGCGGATGTTTACCGGCGAGGTCTGCGTAAATTCTTCCTGACGTTTCTTTATCATCATGCCCGTGAGCTTGCGGGTGTAGATGGTCGGATTGCCGATGCGGTCGATGATGTAGGGGATGCCGCCGATGTGGTCGAGGTGGCCGTGAGAGATGAGGAGCCCGCGGATTTTCCCGCGGCGCTCTTCGAGATAGCCCGTGTTCGGCAGAATGTAATCGATGCCGGGGGTTTCGCCCTCTGAAAATGCGAAGCCACAATCGAGGATGAAAATATCATCACCGAATTCGACGGCGGTCATGTTGCGACCGATTTCTTCAACGCCGCCGAGCGGGATAATACGCACCGTATCCGGTGCCGGTGGAGGAATAGTTGCGGCCGTTTGTTTACGCTGTGTGGGTGCCTGATGTTCGACGCGGGCTTTTCCGCGGCGCGGCGGATGAAGCGGGCGCCGGCCTGAACGGCCCGTGGAGCGCCGGTCAGCCCCTCCGGTGCGGGATGGATGCCGCGGCGGACGCGCGCCTCCCGCGTGTCCTCCGCGTGGAGTGTAACGCGGGCGGGGCGTGTGCGCGGAAGCAGGACGCAGCGCGCCCGCTCCGCCGGAAAAGCCGGAGGGAGTAGTATCCGCTCCGGCGGAGTGAGGCCGCGGCGGGCGTGTGTTGTCGTTATCGGGTGTCATGATTGGTCATTTTTTGTGTTAGTGAATATATTCCATACGCGCTCGGTATCGGTGTACCACTCGTATGCGTTGAGAAACCGTTCCGCGGGGCTCGAGAGCGTTCCGAGTCTCACACCCTGCAGCCGTTTCGGCACGACGTAGATAAACTCCGGCGCATAGAGGAAGACCGCCGGCTGGTCTTTCTCGATGATAGAGGCGAAGGAATTGTAGAGCTTTTCGCGATTGGCCGGATCGGTCGTCACGCGTGCTTCCGCGAGGATGCCGTCGGCTTTCGCGTTGGCATAGAGGGCGAGGTTCAATCCCGGATCATTGCGCTGGCTCGAGTGCCAGAATGCGAAGAGGTCCATGGTGCGTCCCACGACTTCCCCGAAGAGTATCGCTTCGTAGGCGCGCGGCCTGATGATGGTCGTATTCAATTCCGACAGGGGATACACGTGTACGTCGACTTTAACTCCGGCCGCGCGCCACGCGTCCGCGACCATCTGCGCGGTCGCCGAGAGTTCGGGGTCATCGCTCGTCGCGAGCGTGACGAGAAGAATATCTTTCTTCTTACTCCACTCGCCTTTTCCTTCGTCGAATTTCCATCCTCCGCGGGAGAGAATCGCGCGGGCACTCCCGGCTCTATCCGTCGCGACGGCGGCTTCCGGCGCTTTTGCGGGAAGTGGTACCGGCACCTGCGGCGGGACCTCGCCCAAGGTGCCCGGCGGAATAGGCCCCGAAAGCGTCGAGCCGAAACCCCCGAGGATATTCGCGACGATCGCACGGCTGTCCACTGCCTCGTTCAGGGCCGCGCGCACGGACGTATCGGCGAGAATAGGGTTCTTGTTCTGGTTGAAAAATACGCCGAAGGTGCGCGGCAGGGCGGCCCGCACGATCATGGTATCGGGACGCGTTAATTTTTCGAGTTGCGCCGGTGTCACGCCCGCGAAGCTGTCGATGCGTCCCGCATTGTACGCGGCCACGAGCGCTTCCTCGTTGGGATAGAAGAGAAAGGCGATTTCTTTAAGGAATGCGGTCCCGAGTGTGAACCCTTTGAAAGGAGCGAGGGTATACCGTGTCGCGGCCCCCGTCCCGTCGGTATCAAAACCGGTCACGCGGTACGGTCCGCTTCCCACCGGATGCGTATTCAAAGGGCTGAAAGGAAATTCCTCTGCGGGCACATCTTTCCAGAGATGTCGGGGCAGTATGCCGAGCGTCGTGTTCTCGAGGAACGGCGCATACGCATGTGCCAAGGTGAACACGACCGTCTGCGGGTCGGGGCTGGTAGCGAGAACGCCCTCCCAGTCGGCGCGTCTGCGGCTCTTGATGTCAGGACTCTGCGCTTTCTGGACGGTGAAGATAATGTCGTCGGCGGTTACGGGCGTCCCGTCGTGGAACGTGGCATTTTTGCGCAGGGTGAATGTGTAGACCGTGCCGTCGGAGGATATTTCGTACGAGGAGGCGAGGTCGGGGCTCAGCGAGCCGTCGGGAGCAGCGCGCATGAGGCCGGAGTATACAAGCGCGGAGAGATCTTCGTCGGGTCCTGAAAGTGCGAGCAGTGGATTGATGAAGCGCGCCGAACCCACGACTCCCTCGACCTGCGCTCCTCCTGCCGCAGGGACGACGACGGACACCGCCGTGTTAGCGAACACCAAAAGGACGAATGCGCTCGCCGCGAGTGCCATCGAGAAGATATACAAAAGGAGACGTTCACCGGGGGTGAATGTCCGCAGGAGATCCTCGAATATCGACAGGCGGGAGAGTCTGCGCGGCTTCGTGAGCCGCACTTTCAGATCTTCCGCCTTCGCCGCTCTAGGTTTTGACGATACGGGATCAGGTGTACTGAATGGTGAAAGAGGGTCCATTGTCACGGCGCGCCCCCAAATCCAAAATGGAGGGGTGTGCGCGTTTGGCTAACTAATAATCAGATTGACGAGTGCCGACAAGGCAAAGAGGATACCGAGGACGATTGTCGCATAGAAAAGCGTTTTCTCAAAGCCCCGACGCGTGTGGAAGCCCGACGAGAAATTGTCGGCACCGAATGCCCCGCCCAGCGATGCTCCCGTGCGCTGCAGAAGGATTGCGACTATCAATAGAGCCGACAGCCCGATCTGTATATAGGGCAGAATTCCTTGGAGGAGATCCATGTGGCGAAATCCTAGCACAGGTAGGGCACAGGAGGGAAGCCAGAATTTAATGATAGCACATGTAGTTAAGATAGTCAAGTTGCCCCGCACGCCCACTTCCCTTATATTGAGCACTCAACGTGCTTTGAGGTAGATCGCTCCACGTTCGGAATTATTAATTTCAATCAATTTTTGGTATGAAAAAAGAATCCAAGAACAGCAAGATCAATGTCCAACCGCTTGCGGACCGCGTACTCGTGAAGCGCCTCGACGCGAGCGAAGAGAAGTCGCCGTCGGGCATTATTATTCCCGACACCGCGCAGAAGGAAAAGTCGAAGACGGGTCTCGTCGTGGCGGTCGGCCCCGGCCGTTTCGGTGACGAGGGTGACCTCATTCCGACCTCGGTAAAAATCGGTGCCAAAGTCATTTTCAACGCGGGGTGGGACAACGAAGTCGATATGGGGGACGACGAAGAATATTTTCTGGTGAAAGAATCGGATATTCTCGCCGTTATTAAATAGCTTTCAGGTTTCACCCAGTAGGTGATTTTACTAAATCAGCTGTCAGCTTTCAGAAAATTCTTAAATACAAAACATTATGGCAAAACAAGTTATCTTCGATCAGGAAGTCAGAAATGCGTTGAAGCGCGGCGTCGACATCGTCGCGGGCGCGGTCAAGGTCACCATCGGTCCGCGGGGGCGCAACGTCGCACTCGACAAATCGTGGGGCGGGCCGACCATCACCAACGACGGCGTTTCTATCGCCAAAGAGATCACGCTCGCCGACAAATTCGAGAACATGGGTGCGAGCATCGTGAAAGAGGTCGCGACAAAGACCAATGACAAGGCGGGCGACGGCACGACCACCGCGGTCATCCTCACGCAGGCTATTGTCCACGAAGGCCTGAAGCGCACGACGCTCGGCGCCAATGCCATGATGGTGCGCCACGGCATCGAAGCGGCTGCCAAGGACGCGGTTGCGGCCTTGCGCGCGATGGCGAAGCCGGTACAAGGCAAGTCCGACATCCGGCAGGTCGCCACTATTTCCGCGGAATCCGAGGAGCTCGGCAAGACCATCGCCGACACGGTGGAGAAAGTGGGTAAGAACGGCGTCGTCACCGTCGAGGAATCGCAGTCGTTCGGTATCGAGTCGGATTTTGTGGAGGGAATGGAATTCGACAAGGGCTACGTGTCCGCATACATGATAACCAACGCCGAGCGCATGGAGGCCGAGACGAAAGACGCCGCCATCCTCATCACCGATAAGAAGAT
>JBBUAA010000086.1:19927-22502 GCA_038061075.1 Patescibacteria group bacterium
GCGAACCGCGTCGTTGCGACCAAAGATTCGACCGTTATCGTCGGAGGGAAAGGCAAGAAGTCCGACATTGAGGCGCGCGTGGCGCAGCTCCGTAAGCAAGTCGAGAACACCGATTCGAAATTCGACAAGGAGAAACTCGAAGAGCGCATCGCAAAGCTATCCGGCGGCGTTGCGGTCATCCGCGTGGGGGCGGCGACGGAGACCGAGATGAAATATCTGAAAGACAAGATAGAAGATGCGGTCAATGCGACCAAAGCCGCCATTGCCGAGGGCATCGTGCCGGGGGGCGGCGCCGCGCTTGCAAAGGTGGGGCACACACTCGCAAAGAAGATCGATCCGAAGGCGCACGATGAGTACACCATTGGTTACCGCATTTTGCTCTCGGCGCTCTCCGCACCGCTTCTCCAGATCGCGAACAATGCCGGACGCGAAGACGCGACGGTTATCTTGCGGGACGTTGTGAAGAAAGGGGGGGCGTTCGGATTTGACGCGTCGAGCGAAAGTGAGGAGGCGCGCATCGTCGATATGTACGAAGCGGGCATCATTGATCCCGTAAAGGTCACCCGCAGCTGTGTGGAGAATTCCGCATCGGCTGCCGCAGTGCTTCTCACGACCGAAGCGGCCGTCGCCGACCTGCCCGAAGACAAGAAGCCGGCAGCGGGCGGCATGGGGGAGGAAATGTGACCCCGCCCGAAGATGAATCCACCGCGAGGTGCCGCCGAAGGCGGTTCGACTGTCGGCCGTAGGCCGATAGGAGAAGATTCACGTCGGAACGAGCACGTTCCGACGCAGGTGACACTGCTGCGAAGCGTCCGTAAGCATGTTGAGGTCTTTCCCCCTGTGGAAAACCCTGTGGACAAGGGTGTGGAAAAGGCGCGTTTTGCGCTCTTGCATCTTGTCCGCACGGGAATATAGTTATCCTCCCTCGAGTGAACCCATTGAGTGTGCGGATGGCAGCTATCTTTCGCGGGAAGCTTATGCGCCCCTTATCGTCAGGCTCTAGCGCGTTTTCTCTGCGCGGTACCATAGCCGCTTTCACCGTACTCGCTCTCATATCCATTGACGTTATTCCCGGATTTGCGGTTGGCGATGTGTTTGACGTGGGCGACCCGCCATCGGAGCCCGTCATTTCCTCTATTGCGGGAGACAACTATATCAATGCAAGTGAAGCGAGCGCCGTACATATCGTCGGCACCGCGGACGTGGGCGTCTCGATAATTATAGACGTGTCGCTTTCCGATTCCGCTGGCACACGTACTGCCACGAGTTCCGCTCCTGCAATCGGTGGCGTATTCGATGTTATCGTCGATGCGAGCGCGCTTCTCGACGGTATCATCACGCCGTTGGCGATTACAATAGATGATGACGCGGGCCTTGAAAGCGCTGCCACGATCACGCCGAACGCGACAAAGGATACGGCGGCTCCGTCTGTCTCGATTACGAGCGGCCCCGCGGAAGGCTCGGCGACATCTTCGCCGGACATTACGTTCGGTTTCGCGGCGGAGGACGGAGCGACGCTCACGTGTCTCTTCGATGGCGCCGCGTCCGCGGCCTGTAATTCTTCGACATCGCACGCTTCTTCGAGTATGGCGGATGGTTCGCACAGCTTTTCGGTCGCGGCGGCTGATGCGGCGGGGAACGCAGCGACATCTAGCCGTACCTTTTCAATAGATGCGACGAAACCTGTGCTTGCGGAAGTGACGGCGGTCCCTACACCTTCCGAAGATACGACGCCGAACTATCTCTTCACGACGAGCGAGGCGGGCACGATTTCCTACGGCGGCAGCTGTTCCTCCGCAACGACCACGGCGTCTTCAGGTGAGAACGCGCTCACATTTGATGCGCTCGCCGCCGGTACATTCAGCGACTGCACGATACGGGTCGCGGATGCTCTCGGCAATGAGAGCCTTCCCCTGAATATTTCCTCTTTCACCATAACGTCTCCGCCCGAACCGGAACCTGAACCGGAGCCTGCGCCCGTACCTGTAAGCGGCGGCGGGGGAGGCGGGAACGGGCCGGTCGTCGGATCATTCAGCACGATACTGTCCGCTCCAAGCACTCCTCCGCCTCCTCCCGCCCCCGCTCCCGCGCTGTCCGTGCCGATGGCGAGCGAAGCGGCACATATTTCGGCAACCGTGGAAAGCGCCGTCGTCGTCGGGGCATTGGCGGTGGCCGGAGGCGCGGTGACCGTCGCGGAAGCGAGCAGCACAAAAAAGCCGATCGTCCGCGC
The DNA here is from genome assembly GCA_038061075.1 of Patescibacteria group bacterium. Classification (GTDB taxonomy): domain Bacteria; phylum Patescibacteriota; class Minisyncoccia; order Phycocordibacterales; family UBA2100; genus UBA10103. Next base: position 22,158 of record JBBUAA010000086.1, read on the forward strand.
GAGCAAGCCCGCGAGCGAACCCGTCAGCAAGCCCGCGTCAGATGCGGTGGCGGTCCCTCCCACCGGATCCTCTCCAATCGTGCAAAGCGTCCCACGCCTCGAAAATTCGCGGATGACGGCCGCCGCGGCTGAAGCGGATCTGGAATCGAGAGGTCTTCTGCGCCTCGGGTGGCTCGCGCTCATCGTCTTCACCATTCTCTTAGATGTCGTCGTTCTGCGGCAGTGGATGCGATATAAGAGATACCGTGCGGGGTATGAATACGCAACGTAATAGTTAGCGGGATCAAAGAGGCGGCCGCGTCTGGTATCATTGAAGGACATGGGGACAGATGCCCGTGGCGTTTT
>JBBUAA010000087.1:0-12977 GCA_038061075.1 Patescibacteria group bacterium
TTTACGCTGGAATCGTCCTCGATTTCGGTTCCATCTTGCGTTGGACTAGACTTCCGTTAGTCGAGAACGTCTGAAAGCGATACAATGTCCGGAAGTATGTTCCGAAAGGTTAAACAGTGGTGGCGGAAATTGCCCGCGTGGGTGGAGTTCGGCGTGCTCGGCGCGATTGCGGTCGGATTCATCGTCGTCGGCGGGGCGATACTGTGGGCGACGCTCGCTCCGATCCCCTCCATCAATAATTTTGAGAACCGCAAAGTCGCGGAGTCCACCAAGATATACGACCGCACGGGGAACATCGTTCTCTACGACGTGCACGGCACCATGCGGCGCACTGCCGTGCCGCTCGATCAAATCTCGCCCTACCTGCGCAACGCGACAATAGCGATAGAAGACGCGACGTTCTACCAACACAAGGGCTTCCGGCCGCTTTCGTTCATGCGCGCGATCATGGTAAATATCTCGACCGGCCGCTTCAGTCAGGGCGGTTCGACCATCACCCAGCAGGTGGTGAAGAACGCGCTCCTCACGCAGCGGAAGACCATCATGCGCAAGCTCGAGGAGATCATCCTTGCGCTCCGGCTCGAACAGGTCTATACGAAAGACCAGATATTGAACACGTACCTCAACGAAACCTCCTACGGCGGCACTATTTACGGCGTACAGGAGGCGAGCCAGTTCTTCTTCGGCGTGGATGCGAAGGATATCGACCTCGCACAGGCGGCGTACCTCGCGGCCCTGCCGCAAGCGCCCACGCGCTACTCCCCTCACGGCAATCATCGCGACGAATTGGACGCGCGCAAAAACCTTGTCTTGCGGCAAATGCTCGAGAATGCGTTCATCACGAACGAAGAGTATGGGAGTGCGCGGGCCGAAGTGGTCCAGTTCCGCGACCGGGCGGAGGCCGGCATCAAGGCTCCGCATTTCGTCTTTTTTATCCGCGAATATCTCGAAGAAAAATACGGCGCCGACGCCGTCGCGCAGGGCGGATTGCATGTCATCACGACCCTCGACTACGACTTGCAGAAAAAAGCGGAGGAGGTGATATCCGCAGGCGCGCTCCGGAATGAGAAGAACTTCAACGCATCGAATGCGGGGCTCGTCGCGGTGGATCCCACGAGCGGGCAGATACTCGCGATGGTGGGCTCGCGCGGATATTTTGATGAAGCGATTGACGGTAAGGTGAACATCACGCTCGCGCATCGCCAGCCGGGGTCTTCGTTCAAACCGTTCGTCTATGCGACCGCACTGGAGAAAGGGTACACGCCGGAAACGGTTGTCTTCGACCTCCAGACGCAATTCTCGAGCCGCTGTGCGCCGAACGACCTCTCCGATACGCCGCCCTGCTACTCTCCGGTAAACTTCGATGCGAAATTCAAGGGGCCACTCACCTTCCGCGAAGCGCTCGCGCAGTCGATAAACGTCGCCGCGGTAAAGGTCCTCTACCTCGCGGGCATCAAGAATTCGATCGAGCTCGCGCGCGATATGGGCATCACGACGCTGGAGGACTCCGACCGTTACGGGCTCACGCTAGTCCTCGGCGGCGGCGAGGTGACGCTCCTTGAGATGACCGGAGCGTATGGCGTCTTCGCGAACGACGGGGTCAAAAATCCGCCGACGGGGGTCCTCGAGGTCAAAGACCGCGCCGGCGAAGTGCTCGAAGCGTTCGAGGCGCAAAGCACCCGCGTCATGGAACCGCAAATAGCGCGGCAGATCTCCGACATTCTCTCCGACAACGTCGCACGCACGCCGGAATTTGGCGCCGACTCGCCGCTCAATTTTTCCGAGGCGGATGTCGCGGACAAAACGGGAACGACCAACGACTACCGCGATGCGTGGATAATCGGATATACGCCGAGTATCAGTGTCGGCGCATGGGCGGGCAACAACGACAACTCCTCGATGCAAAAAAGAATTGCGGCCTTCATCATCGCGCCCTTGTGGCACGAGGTGATGGCATACGCTATCCGGAAATACCCGTCCGGCGGCTTCACGCCGCCCGCTCCCGAGCCCGCGCTCGATTCGCTCCCGCCGGTTCTCCGCGGCAATCCGAATACCGACCCCGCGCAGGGGATGCATGACATCCTCTACTGGATCGACAAAGATAACCCGCGGGGCGGCGGGCGCGATGCGTCCGACTCGCAGCTGCCGCGCTGGGATTATCCGGTGGCCCTCTGGGCGCAGCAGAATCCTTCTGTGTATCCCTCTCTGCCCGCACCGTCGGCGGCTCCGCCGGGAGGGGTGAGTTCCGGATTCCGCGTCACGTCGCCCGACGCGGGGGCATCCATTCCCTACGGGCTACCGATTACGTTCAACGCGGTACCGTCGGCGGGGACGGTCACGAGCATCTCGTACTATGTAAACGGCGGCTTAGTCGGGACAGCCGTACAAGCACCGTACGTGCTTCTCTTCACGCCCAATGCGCGCGGCACCGCGGTCCTGCGCGCCGTCGCGCTCTATGCCAACGGCACGAGCGAGGAGCAAACCATCACTTTCACAATCCAGTAACATAGCTTTCAGGTTGCAGCTTTCGGCTTTCAGAGGGAGCCGCATTCTATTTTTCCTGACAGCTGAAAGCTGACAGCTACCTGTTCAGTGGCATCACGAGATAGGTGAACGACGGGTCGGAGACGCCGCGGATGACGAGCGGCTTTCCCGCGCCGGAAAATCCGAGGGTGATGGAATCGGATTCTATCGTGGAGAGGCAATCGGCAAGGTAGCCGATGTGAAAATTGATATCGATGTCCTCACCTGAGAGCGCCGCGTCAATGGAGTCCGACATTTCGCCGACGTCAGGACTTTGCGCGGTCGCCGTGAATATCTTTTTCTTCGGATAGATATGCAGCCCGACATGCTGGTCATTGCCGGAAAAAACGCGCGCCTTGCGGAGCATCTCCGCAAAATCATTTTTCAACACGGTCGCTTCGGCCGCAAAGGTCTTCGGTATGATCTCCTTGTAGTTCGGGAAGGTGCCGTCGACGATGCGGGAAATAAACCGCACGCCACTTGCGGAGACGGTCAGCTGCGCCTCGTCGGCCATAAGTTCCACATTCTCATCCTCCGCCCGTTCGAGTACGTGAGCGAGTTCCTGCGCATGTTTGAGTGGGATTAATACCTCCGTACTTCCAGACCCCTTGCCCCCGCTTATCGTTTTCTCCGCAAGGCGGAACGAATCCGTCGCGACACAGGAAACTTCCGCGTTCTTTATCGAGACATATACGCTTCCCAACTCCGGACGGATCATCGACGGTGACGCGGCGTACGCAACCGCCAATATGCCGCGTAAAAGCCGCTCGCGTAGGACTATAAGCCCTTTCTTTTGCTCGCCCGCGGAAAGTACGGGGAATTCCTCGTGTGGTATCGCTTTGATTAGCGTCCTCGTACCACGGGATTCGATGATGAGATTTTTATCCTCAGTCTTAAGCGTGACCTTATCACCCCCGATAGAACGTAGTGTCTGGGAAAGAACGCTTGCGGAGACCGCCACAATCCCCCTCTCCTCCACATCACAAGGAATATTCACTTCTATCCCCGCCTCAAGATTTGTGGCTCGTAGTGAAAGCCCCTTTCCCGCATCAATAAGCACACATGAAAGTACCGGCAGTGATTCTTTTTTTCCCACAATCCGCTCGACTGTCAGAACTCCATTTAATATTTTTTCTTTTGTAGTTGTTAGCCTCATATCTCTTTATATATCTTATATAAATACTATTACTACTATTAGTACTGGGGATGATGGGTATAAGTGATTTTTAGTGCGAGTATAGATGTTTTTTTTGTAGCGGGATGTGGGGAGAAGTTTACTGGTTGGGTGTTGGGATGGATGGGGAGAAGTTCATATGGTTCTTTTACGTGATGTTTTCAGTCTCTTGTACACGGCGTGTCCACAGGTAGTTAGGCGTGAATCAATGTGCGGATATGGTCTATTTCCTGTTCAAGCGCTGTGTTCGACTTCAGTTCCCCCTTGATCTTCTCGCATGAATGGATAACGGTCGTATGGTCGCGCCCCCCGAGCTTCTCGCCGATAGAGGGGTACGAGACACTGAATTCCTCGCGCAGAATATACATAATGATCTGCCGCGGCTTCACCACCTCCTTCTTCCGCGTCTTCTCGTAAATGCTCTTCTCGGCGACCTCGTAGTACTGCGCGATGCGCCGCACAACCTCGTCGACGGAAATCCCCTTGTGGGGCCGCACATTGTGCTTGATGAGCGCGCGTACGTCCGCCTGAGTCACACCCTTCCCCTTCAATTGGGACTTGCAGACGATCATGTTGAGGATGCCCTCAAGCTCGCGGATGTTGCCGCGGACGCTCTCCGCGATGAATTGGATGATGTCGTCGGGGATAGAGAATCCGTGCTGTTCTATCTTGGCCTTGATGATAGCGACGCGGGATTCGACATCGGGCTCGGGGATCTCCGCGATCATACCCGCGGAGAAGCGCCCCTTCAGGCGCTCTTCGAAGCCCGGCAAAAGCGCCGGATGCTTGTCGGATGAGAAGACTATCTGCTTATTGCTGTCGTGGAGCGCATTGAAAAGGTGGAAGAGCTCTTCCTGCGTCTTCTCGGTGTTCGCGATGAACTGAACGTCGTCCATGATGAGGACATCATACTGACGGTACTGGTCCTTGAAACCGTTCGCGCGGCCGGCGCGCACGGCGTTGATGTAATCGATGGCAAAACGCTCCGAGGTCACATAGAGGACCTTCTTGTTCGCGTGCGCTTTCTTGAAATGATTCCCGATCGCCTGTATGAGGTGCGTCTTACCACGCCCCGTCGAGCCGTAAATGAAGAGCGGATTGTACGAAAGCCCCGGTCGCTCGAGCACGGCTTTCGCGGCGGCATGTGCGAGCTGATTGAACGGGCCGACGACGAAGGTTTCGAACGTATAGCGGGGGTTCAGGTTGTCGCGTTTGTCGATGTAGAGGGCTTCGAGGTCGAACGCGGCGTTCTCGGGAGGCTGTACTCGACCGGTTTTGCGCTCGGGGGCGGGTGCCGAGCGATGGATGACGTACTCGACGGCCCGCACCGACGTGTCCAGCCCCCGAAGGGCCTTCAGAATGAGCTTGCTATGCTTTTCCATGAGCCACTCCTTCACTATCTTAGAAGGGACCGCTATTTGCACGGTACTTCCGTCGCGTCCGGCGATGTCGGTATTACGGAACCACGTGCGGAAACTCGCTTCCGTGGTCCCCAACTCGATCTGTACGAGGGCGTTTTGCCAGAGTTCGCGGTTGCTCATGTTTTTGGGTCGTTAAGGATATTTCGTAAGCGGCGGTCGATAGGGAATGTATAGCCCGCGCATTATACGCGCCGGATACCGCAAGGGAAGCGTACGCGCGTCGCGCGGTAGGGTGCATAAGGTGTGGGTAAGGTGTGGGTAAGTTTTCGGCGGGAATTATGCATGTTGCCGTCGCTGTCTCCGCCTGCTGGCGGAGCGCTGCCTCTCGGCCCGTCGGCCTGCGAGACACGGCAACATGCATAATTCCCGCCTCGGACTTGAGGTGGGGGGTGTTTGGTTGTATAGTGGCGCTCATGAAACGGACATACCAGCCGAAAAAGCGAAAACGCGCGCGGGCGCACGGCTTCCGGGTGCGCTCCTCGAGTACAACAGGCAGGCGCCTTTTGACACGGAGGCGGCGCAAGGGCCGCTCGCGCCTCTCTACGTAAATGCCTAGAAAGCGCAGCCTCGCGCGTACCGATTTTTTGCGTCTGGCGGGTACCCGCGCGCGGCGATTTCACGGTGCGCTCTTCTCCCTCTCGGTCACCGAGCTCCCTTCAGGAGCCCGCGGACCCAAATGCGCGTGCGTAGTCTCAAAAAAGATCTCTCCGAAAGCCGTAGAAAGGAATCTCATCAAGCGCCGGTGCCGCGAAGCAGTACGCACGCTCGTCCTCCAGCGCGTCGAGCCGCTCGCCCCGCAGACTGCGGGGCTCACCCTCGTTTTTTACGCCAAGCGCGAGGCCCGCGGGGCGGCGTTCGCAGATATCCGCAAAGACACCGCTTCCCTCTTGGAACGTGCGATACGCGATACACCCCGTGGGATATGAAATTATTCCTGAGATTTATATAAGCACTGTCAGGTCGGGGCAATAAATTACGATTCTGACAGCTTGGCATATGTATCCCATGGGGTACACTGTCCGCTAATGATTTCGACTGCCTTCCACGCGGTTGTTTACGATCCGTTGTACAACGGCCTCATCTTTTTGGTCGGCGTCGTTCCGTCGCACGACGTTGGGCTTGCCGTCATCGCACTCACCATCGTGGTGCGGGTCATTCTTCTCCCGCTCTCGCGCCGCGCGGTCGAGACGCAGATCGCGATGAAGAAAGTTGCGCCCGAGATTGAGAAAATAAAGGAAAAATTCAAGGACAACCGCGAAGAACAGGGCAAGGCGATATTCGCGCTCTACAAAGAACGCGGCGTGCATCCCTTTGCGAGCTTCGGGCTCCTCCTCGCGCAATTACCCGTGCTTTTCGCTCTCTACTGGATCTTCGCGAACGGCGGACTGCCCGAGCTCCGTCCGGACCTCCTCTACTCGTTCGTATCCGCGCCGGCCGGTATCAGCATGGAATTCTTCGGGATGCTTGATATGGCCGGACACAGCATCATCCTCGGTATCCTCGCCGCGGCGACGCAATTCGTGTACACGCGCCTTTCGATGGGGCCGCGCGAAAAGAAGCCCGTCGCCACTCCCGCCACCGCCTCCTTTTCGGGCGACCTTGCGCGCAGTTTCGATCTGCAGGCACGGTACGTCTTGCCGGCGACATTCGTCTTCCTTTCATTCATCATCCCCAACGCGGCGATGGTGTATCTCGTGACGAGTAATACTTTCATGATCGCACAAGAATACCTGTCGGGCCGCAGATTCTAGGACCGGTTTTCAGCTGTCAGCTTTCGGCTTTCAGCTCGGAGCATCTCGTTTTCGCTTTCCTGACAGCTGACAGCTGAAAGCTGGAAGCTGAAAGCTTTGTGGGGTATAGTGCCCCGATGGACCCCGTTAGAAGCTTCAAAAAATATCTTTCTGCAAATCTTTTTACCAGCCACATTTCAATATCCTATGGCTTCTAACGGGGTGGAATCCACCGTCGAAACTATCCTGAAAGAGCTACTTGAAGCGACCGGCCTTCCGCACAACGGAGTCGTGCGCAACGACCTCGCGGGGCAGGTGATTTTTTCCATACAGGCCGCCGACGCGCGCTCGCTCATCGGGATGCACGGCGACACGGTGCACGCACTCGACATGCTGGTGAAAAAGATAGCGGAGAAACGCTTGCCCGCCGTAGCCTCTGGCGAAAGCGGGGCTCGAGGAGATGCAGAGGAGAAAGGCACGCCCCACTTCCTCGTCGACGTGAACGACTACCGCGCCAAGCAGATAAAGGACCTGCAGACGAAGGCGATTATGATGGCGGAGCGCGCCCGTTCTTTTCAGTACGACGTCGAGCTCTCCCCCATGAGCGCGTATGAGCGCCTCATCATCCACACAACGCTCCAGAGCGCGCCGAACGTGAAGACCGAATCACAAGGGGAAGGAAGAAATCGGAGAGTCGTTATCAAATATTCTGCGGATTCTTAGAATGGATTTCCGGAATTCTCCAACACCTCTTGTGCACTTGGGGCAGGTGCCTGCTGTTGAGCGGGCGGTAGCTTGGTAATACCGACATTGAGTTTCAAAATATCCGGATTGATCTGGTTGAGGATGAGCGAGATGCCGAGCAGAATGAAGAGCCCGAGGAGGGTTTCCTGAATGATTTCCTTCGCGTGCTGCTTATTGGCCCACAGGTCGCTTGCCATGTATTGAAAACCCGCCCACGCGAGACGCAGGACGGCGAGTATCGCGCCGAGTGACATCGCGCCGAGGAAGAGGCGGTTGAGAAATACCGAGAGACCGGGGCTCGTGTACGCATCGGCGAGCTTGTCCGAACCTTTGAAACATTCAAGCGGGATGAATCCCCCCGCGCCCTCACATCGCGCATACGAGACCATACCGGCCTCATCTTGCGCCTCGACACGAACGGCATACACGGAGAAAACAATAACGGTCCACGCGCATAGGAGTGCGAGGATGGAAACGGTAGTGCGCGTGCGTGCGTTCATACTCATTCGTTTATGCGCAAAAGCCACAGACTCTTGTCCGCCGCATTCATAAAGGCGATGTACTCGCCCTCGCCGTCTATCGCGGGGTTCTCCACGTCTAGCATGATATCACCGGGGGAATACAAAAGCTCCGTCCTGCCCGCGCTCATATCGACGCGCCACCACGCGTCCGCCGTATGCACTTCCCCGCGATGCCACAGATCGAGAAAATTGGCGGGGGTTGGTCTCTGCGGCACCGCGCAAAAAACGATGAATTGCTCCGAGGGGCTCCACACGCATTTGTCGGCTATGGTCCGGAGCGGAAGCTCCGATACGGAAGATTTCTTATCCAACTGCGCGTAGAGCGTCAACGAACTGCCGCTCGACGCACCGAAGACGAGCGCCGAAGACGAGGGGCGAGGGAGGAGGGTCAAGCCCTGTGTCGCGGCGACGAGCGGCGAGAGCGAGCCGCTCTTTCCTAGCTCGTACGCATATCCGGGTACACCATCGGATGCATTTTGTACGAGGATGATGCGGCCGTCACGGAGCCATTCGGCATGCCAACCGAGGATGGAAGACGAAAATATCTTTTGCGGCTTTGCCCCGTCCGCGTTCACACGGACACCGACAGCCCCGCCTGTCTCACCCGATGTTATGTAAAATAGTTCTTTACCGTCGGGGCCGAAGGCGATGGAGCGGATATCGTCCGGCAGGCGCGTCTGTGTCAGCGCGCGGAGCGTGTCGCCGGCGGTCGTGGAAGCCGCCGGAATATTTCCGAGTATCGTTGCGACCGCTCCGTTCGTTCCGTCCAAAAAACGCTCGATAACGCGTCCATCGCGACTGACCTTCGCTTCGTAGACACGGGGAATGAGCGTGTTGGTGAGACGTGTGACGACGCCGCTTTTTGCCCCGCCATCGGCGGGGTGAACCGCGACTTCGAGGACGTACCCCGTCGAGCGTTCGACGAAGCGGAGAGCGGTCGAGGCGCCTGCCTGCGTCGCCCCCGCCGCGGCAGGCAGGCCGCTTCCGGTGAACCCAAGCCCCGCTGTCGGTGTTTTGCTGACCTGCAATAAGCGGGGGGGCGTCGTCGTCCCTTCCCCATCCGCGTTGCCCGCAAGCGTCGCGAGACTGGAGAGAATGTTGTCGTACGTACTTCCGATGGCGGATCCGAAAGATGGAGCATCTTGCCCCGCGCCACGGCCGGCATCCGTCTCTCTGACGGTCTCCCCTTTTGAATTAAGGAAAAAATACCACCACGCGAGCCCGATAACGATCAGAACGACGAGTGCTATGAGCGAGTATCTTAGTATGGTCGCAGTTTTTTGCATATGCGGAATCATTGCGCCGGTCCTCCGAACGGATCTTTCGCACCGCTCCCGCCGCTAGTACCGCCACCGTTGCCGCCGGCAAGCGTCACGCCCCAGCGACCGAAGGAGCTCATGAAGAAATTCGTCGCGTGCGAAAGGGCCAATTCGATGAGGGCATTCCCGCTCGACCGCTCCGCATTTATGGTGATCTGGCTCGGACGCGAGGGATCATTGGCGATATCGTTCCCGTTGATGCGCCATGCATAGATAAGGCGACCGTCATTCGCGTCTACGGCACCCGCGAAGTACGGCACGGCGGCAAAGGACATTTCCGTCTCGGGGATGAAATTCTGCGCAACGAGCCCCGTAAATTGCGGGGCGAGCGCCTGATGGTACATGACGCCGAAGAGCGGATGATCTTTATACAGAAGGAGGCGCGGCTCCGTCGGGGTGACGCGCGCGCTTGCCGAGCCGGAGAATTTCCCGTCGGGCGTCCGCGCTTCCACCGATATGAGGTCGCTGCCAAACAAGCCGGGGGACTCTAAGGAAACGGTCGCACGGCCGCGTCCGGAGGCGGAGGAAATGACCGACCCCCCTCTTTTCCATGTGAAGATGATATCGTTCGTCGCGACGAAAGACCCGTTGGGGCGTTTGAACCGCGGAATTGCCTCGAGACGAAGCAGCGTACCTGCCGAAGGTACCGCGCGCCCTTCGTAAAAGGGAGGCACGTACGAATCGGACTCGAAGAGAAGGTCTATTTCCGTAGGAACGATACGGGCCTGCGCCGAAGCAACCTCGAAGCCGTCTTCGCTGGCGACAGCTTCAATGGTCATTTCACTCCCCAAGGCTCCCGCCACGATATCTATTTCCTTGACGCCCGCCCCGTCCCCGATCTTTTCGCCGTTTTTGTACCAAAGGATGTCGAGCGCATCCAGATCCACCGAAGTACTCCGCGCTTCCATGTGCACGTTTGTATTGGGGGACGGATAGAGGGGCGATATCGAGAGCGTGATATCGGCACCGAATCCGCCGAGACCTATCTGTGCGCCCGCCTGCGCCGAGACTACGGCGGGTAAATGTGCGAAGGACGCGGCGAAAGCGGCGAGAAACGCGAGCGAGACCCCGAAGGACGCGGCACGGGTCATACGGATACAGCGGGTTGATGTTGGGGTGCGGCGGGGTTCGTGAGCGGCGTCGGGCCGACGGGACGTGCCCCGCCACCGGCGGGGCGAGGCAAGGGTGAAGGGATTCCGGCGGGCCCCGTTAGAGGCAAGTCGCCGGAAGCGACTGCCGCCTTGCGGGCCTCTAACGGGGCGGGGGTATCCCCCTGAAGTTGGCCCGCCTGCGCCGAGGCTTCGGCGGGCAGGGATTTATTTTCCAATTCCTGCTTGGCCTTCTTGATCGCGAGTATCTGCGAGGGGTCGGAGGTGATTATCTGGTCCTCCGTGTACGAGGCGATGACCTTGATCGCGACGTGTTTCAATCCGGCGAAGAATATCCCCTCCCCCACATCCGATTCGAGAAGAAGATACTTTTCCTCGTCGGAGAGCTTGAACGTGCTCTGAACAAGATCGACCGAGGTCGGCGATTGACGCAAGAGTATCTGAATCGAGGAGTTGGTGATCATGGGGATGCCGTAGGGGGAATTCAAGAAGTCGGATACGTCCTGCGTTATCGTCGAGATACCGAGATAGTATTTGCGCCCGCGCTTCGCGATGCCGAAGAGGAACGACGCGGTGTCCTCGGAGCGCATCATCCACCACGCCTCATCGATGATGAGGAGGCGCTTGCGGAGCTCCTTCCTCACCGTATTCCAGATGTGGTGCGTAATGATGTACATCGCGACCGGCTTCAGGTCGTCTTCCATATCGCGCACGGAGAAGACGACGAGCTTTTTGTTCATGTCCACGTTCGTGGGGCGGTTCATGAACCCCGACCATGTGCCTTTGGTGTACTTCGAAAGGCGCGCGACCAGAGAGTCGGACCCCTCCATTCCCGAAAGCACGAGCTCAAAGTCCGAAAGGAGCGGCGGCTCGACGAGCGCGAAGTTCGCGTCCGCGGTGATGTCTTTCAGGGCGTAGGTCTCGGTAATAGCCTTGTCGATGACGGCGTCTTCCTCCGGCGTGAGACCCCCGAGCATGATGCGGAAAAGACCGACGAGGGTAATGATGTTGTTGCGCAGGACGTCGCCCGGATTCTCGTCCTCGCGCGGAATCGCGAGGTCGAAGGGATTGATGTGGTGTTCGCTTGAGAGCGAGATATTGAAGTAGCGGCCGCCGACGGTCTCCGCAAGGTACTCGTACTCGCGCTCGGGGTCGATGACGATGACCTCGGTATCGAACATGAGGCTACGCAATATCTCCAGCTTCGTCATGTAGGATTTTCCCGCGCCGGATTTTGCGAACATCACGGAGTTGTAGTTCTCAAGGGAGAAGCGGTCGAAGAGAATGAGCGAAGAATTGTGCCGGTTGATACCGTAGAGGATGCCGCGGTCGCTCGTGAGGTCGAAGGAGATGAAGGGGAATATCGACGAGAGCGGCGCGGAATTGAGCTTGGTGTGGACCTCCAATTCATCGGTCGCCAAGGGCAAGACGCTTCGGAATCCCTGCTCCTGTTGGAAAAGCGCGGGGCGGATGTAAACGAGGCGTGATTCGAGGATAGAGCGCACCTCGCTCTCCACCTTGTCGACCTCTTCGCGGGTATTGCCGTATATCGTGAGGTAGAGCCCGACCTCAAAAATACGCTCTTGCGCCTGCTGGAGGGAATCGCGCAGTTGTTCGAGGTCGGAGTATGCGGTATCGAGCATCGGGTCGCGCACCATCCCCTTCTGTTCGCGGGTTGATATCTGGCTCTGCACTTCCGCCACTTTTTTCTGGAACTTACGGAGCATTTCGTTGGTATCCATCGGATGGATGAAGATCGCGATGTCGAGTACTTTGTCCATGTTGATGATGGGTGCGAACCACCCCGTCGTAAGGAAGCGGGGGTATGAGATGACAAAAAAAGTGCGGGCTATTTTTTCGCCCAGATCAAGTTCGCGCGAGTTGACCTTGAGCGCGTGCGGCGCGATGACATCCTGCAGGTCAAGAACGCCGGTCTCGTAGATCTCTTCGGGCAATACGGGGAGGACCCGCGCTGCGGGCACGTTGCTTTTTTTGCTGAAGAGGTCGAAGAGGGCCATAGAGAATAGCTTCTAGCTTCTAGCTTCTAGGTTAAGTGCGTTTGACATACGTGATTGTATTTTTACTAGCAGCTAGAAGCTAGCTCCTAGAAGCTGCTTCCAACGGCATCGGCTTCCCCTCTTCTCCGGGGTTGAACATTTTGTAGAGGAGCTCTATTGCCTCCTCTGTCCCCAACTGTACGGTGCGCACGCCGGTGCGGATGAGTCCCTGCTGCACGATACTGATGCGCTGCTCGAGCTGGGAGGCCTGTTCTCCGAACGTCTTGTCTACCTCTGCGGCGCTCCGCTTCGACCTATTCCACGGCAGTATCGAACCCGTACCGCCGGAGCCGATGGGCGCGGCGGTCGGTGAATACGGCACGACGACGAAAAAGTTCTTCGTCATGATGTTGGCGGCCTCGGTGAAACTCTTGATGAA
>JBBUAA010000087.1:13077-17888 GCA_038061075.1 Patescibacteria group bacterium
CGACGAAAAAGTTCTTCGTCATGATGTTGGCGGCCTCGGTGAAACTCTTGATGAACTCGATGTACTCGCGTATCTGTATGCGCATCAGGTCGTCGAGCTGTTCCTTGTATGCCGCTTCGAGGGTCGCGACGTAGGGGCGGATATCGAGCATGCGCGACTGCACGAATATCTGCACGGAGAAGTCGAGCGAGTTGAGGAAATTCTGAAATTGGACAATAAATGCGGTCTGCTCGTCTTCGGACTTGAGTGCGAAGTTCAGCGATGACGCGAGAAGTATCGCGCGCATGCCCCCGCCCTTCAGGATAACGATGCCGTCGCGCACCTCTTTCACCGGCACGAATTCCTGCGTCGATTTTTTGCTCTGGCCGAGGTTTTTGAGTCTGGGGGGCATATGGTTTAGTACGTAGAACGTAGTTCGTAGTATGTAGTGGAAATCCGCATTGTATTTTGTATTTGCATTGTATTTTCTACGTACTACGTTCTACAGACTATTGACTAGATCCTCGCTTCGCGCGCTGTCCGTATCGGCGCCATGACGCCGCCTTGATGCTCTTCATCCTCGGCCACTCCCGCCGCGATGCGCTCTTTGATGTCGAGGCTCCACGCGAGCTCATGCAGACGGCTGTCGGATAGCTTCGGTATGTAGACCTCGGAAGCAGCTTTCAGCTGTCGGCTGTCAGCTTTCAGGACCGGTTTCTTTGAGGAGTTGTTCCAGAGATAGAGCTTTGTTCGGAGAAAAAAATACGCGGCGTTCTCGAGGGCGAGAATGAAGGGACGGCCGTTGAATTGGTAGAAGGCGAGCGCGGCCGCGAGCCCTCCGACGCCTGCGATAAAGGGCAGTGAGAGATACACGGGGAGAATCCGCCACAGGAGGTACGCCGCTCCGGCGCCGCCGGCGACGTACACGAATTGTTTGAACGTGAGAGGGCCGAAGATCTTGTCCTCGACCTCGATGAATTGCGGTACTTGGAACTGCATGAAGATAGCTGCTAGGGACTAGCGGCTAGCTTCTAGGGGGACGGGCGCTAGCTCGTAGGCTCTAGTTTCTGTATCATAGCACGCAACATCTTGCTCACTTCGGACAGAAGTGAATTGTTTTCTTGAAATTGGCTTTCGTTACAAAATGATAGTTGCCGGGCGATTAACAATTGAGTTTCGAGTTCGGCCGCGGAGCCATAGGCCATGTGAAGGAAGTGTTGGAAATCTTTTCTCGTACGACGCGACCTGCCTTCGGCAATGTTTGAAGCAATTGACACGGCAGCTCGGCGCATTTGGGACGATAATGCGTACATTTCACTCTGCGGGAAACCTTTTGTTAGCTTATATGTGATTAAAGATAAGCTGACAGCCTTCTGCCATACGATCAGGTCTTTGTGTGATTTGATATCGGAACTCATACCTAGAAGCTAGTCCCTAGCAGCTAGAAGCTTCAAGCCGTCTATTCATGCTGAAAGCTGACAGCTGATTTAGCAAAATCACCTACTGGGTGAAACCTGAAAGCTTCATGTCGGCGTCTCCCTGTAAGGGTCATCCACGATATCGCGCCGCGCCGCACTCGCCTCTCCCGCCTTGTACGCGCCGCTCGCCGGCATGCGGATCGCACGCTCGGTCGGTGGTGCTGGAGGTGGTGTTGCCGGAACGATAGGATAGCTTTCAGGTTTCAGCTTTCCGCTTTCAGGCTCGGGTACCTTATCCAACGAGGCTGGCTGGGTCTTTTCATCTTCTGAAAGCTGAAAGCTGACAGCTGACCGCTGCCCAAGCACTTGCGTGCGCATCCCCTCGACCGCGCTCTCCTCTTTCGCCTTCGCGTCCGGATGCTCGAGCTCGCGCTCAAGCTCCTGCCGTATCGGCTCAAAAACAACTTTTGAGATATCGGCGGCGAGCGCCGCGGCTATTTCATCGGAGGTCCCGACCTCGCTTTTGATATTTTGCTGGAGATCTTCAACGGGCTGAAATCCGAGCAATGCGAGCATTACCTCGTTCTCCAGTTTCCCCCACTGGTCAAGATGAAGCTTGTGCGTGTCCGCAAGGCTCCGCAAACGTTTTTCAATATCGGCAGAGCGTATCGCATCCCGCACGACCTTCGGTAGCTCTTTTAAGCGCGCCTCGAGTTCCTTCTGCAGTTCGGTATCAGTTGTTGTTGGCGGCATATTATTCTGCTGCTTCGTCTGAATCACTGCCGCGGGGCAACGATTCATCAGGTATGCGGTCAAGTATCTGGCGCAACCTTCCTTCCTGTCCTACGCGGCCCCGCACTTTTTTCGCGACCTCCTTGCCGATGTGTCCGCGCTGACCCGTGAGTGTGTAGAAGACGCCGGCGGATCCTCTTCCCACCACCTCGGCCGTACCGACGGCCCCTACCCGCGCGTCCCGGACCTTTCGCTGACCTAGTTCTCGCGCTATCTTGTCGGCCGCTTTTTCGTACGTATCGAGTTGTGTGCCTGCACTTTGCAATTTTGTTGCAGCTTTCGCAAACTTGTCTTTCGCATCTGCAAGTGGCTTCAAAAGCTTGTCTTGTTCGGCGTGCAACTGTTTTATTGTAGCTTCGTGGCTACTAATTTGCGAATTAAGTTGTCCTCTTGTTCCCGCGTCCGTCGTCGTTTCAAGTTGCCGCAATAACGGCGCGATGTCCCGCTCCCGGATTCCGGCCTCTATTCTTCCTTTTTGGTCGTTGATCTCCGATTGCAACTTGCTAAACTCCGCCTCGCCCCCGTGGGCTTCATAGTCATCTTTTGCTTTGCCGTGCTCAACTTCGGCCGCTTGGATTCCCCCCTCATGCTCCTGACGCCCTTCTTTATATGCTGTACTGCCGTAATACTTGTCGCGTTCTTCGTCCATAAGCTTCTGTCTCTCGGCCGGGGAGACCTCGAGCGCCTTCATACGCTCTTCGCCCAGCTTTATCTTTTGTTCTATCGCCTGCTGGTATCCTACCGGCGTCTCTTTACCGCGCTGGCCCGCGGCCTCGGGTGACATACCGGCCACCTTTGCCAGTTGTTTGACTAGGCCGACGTCACCGATGTTGTAACCGCCTCCGGCCAACCTCTCGACCCTTCCCGCCCAACGGCCGTAGCCCCCAGCCTCTCTTGCTTTCACGGCGGCCTCTGCCCGAAGCCTCGCTTCTTCTTTCGGTTTATTGGCTCTCTTTGCGTCGAGCGCTTGTCTAAGGAGCTCACCGTGTTCAATGCGCGCAGATTTTCCGTCTCCTATAAGACTTTCGCGTTTTCCGTATGCCCAGCGTCCTATCGTCTGCCGTGCGACTGGCGCCACGCCAAAGCGCCACGCGAGAGCGGGAGCGGCAACCGTAGCAAGACCGGCGAATTTGAGACCGCTGGCAACCGCAGCAAATCCGGAAATGCTTTGTGAAAACTCACCCGCCACCTTGAATACTACAAAGAGCAGACCGATGATAATGACGTACGAGAAGAGCGCGTTCAAGTCGAGCGTCCCCGTTGGATTCCCAACGAGATGGCCCAAGGATCCTTTGGTGGGCTGGATGGCACGGGCGACGAGGAGCGCCATCCACAGAAGCGCCATAAGGATGGGAGCAAAAAAGGCGGCCTTCAGGAGCGACCTCCACCACTTATCCCACCCCTCCCCAATGTAATTATTCGGTATGAGCCAGCTTGCGAACGCGAGCGCGGAGGTGACCATAAGAATGATGAGAAGAATGGCGCGGGAAGCGATAAGAAAGCATCCATACAGAAGCACGAGAGCGGCGGCGAGCAAAAGGGCCGCGGAAACCAATCCGTGCACGAGGGCCACCCATCCATTCGCGGTCGCATACTGATTTGTCGCATTTCCAAACGCGGCAGCCGAGAGTGCATTCGCGGTGTCCTTAAGGCTGTTAAGCCCCATGAGACGTATGAACTCGCCCGAGATTCCCTTTTTTGAGAATTCGTCGAAGTTGCCGAGATCGCCCGGCGTCTCCGGCCCGGTCGAAAGCTGGCTCGCCTTATAAAATTGCATGGCGGTGAAATTGGAGGCGTCGATGATGACCTTGGTGAAGAGCAGGCTGAAATTGAGAAGCACCGCGATGATGAGTACACGCGCGACCTTCTTCTTGTCGCCGAATTCCTTGACGCCGAGTATTATGTTGATGGCGATAAAGACGAACATGCCGATGATGACGATATTCGCGATATCGCGGAAAGCGCTCCATGCGATTCCTATGGCCTCACCCACTTTTGCAGTGAAAAGATATCCAAATGTGATGATGGTATGGTCTACGAGTACATTGAAGAGCAGTCCCACTGCGGCAAGGAGCCACGCAGTAACCGATATGAGCAAGGTGCCGAGAAGGACGCTTATCGTTCTCCCCCAGCAGGTGGGGCTGAAGATCGGGGACAAATCAAACCATCCGATTTCGCACGAAAGCGCCGGCTTGAGTCCCAGTTGTTTCGTCTCACCGAGGATTTCTGTGAGCTTTGGCTTGATTTCATTTTCGGCTTGATCATATTTTTGCGTCGTAGTATATCCGCCAATGCCGTTGTTGTTTTTAACTGTGTAGATGCATGAAAATGTTCCATCAGCATTGTCCCTCTTCTCAACTCCAATAGTGTAGTTTTCCCAACCTGAAGAGGGTGGAGAGACGTTGGTGGGTCTAGCTGGGCACGTAAAAGCCGCCCATGCAATATTTGACCTCAAAGGTGAGACTTTTGAGGTTGAAAAAGAAAATGGACTTGCGACCGGGAGTACTATAAGGAGCGCAACCGGTATGAATTTCAGTATTCGGTGAGTTCTTTTGCTTAACATCATATTATTTCTTCCACCTATCTATCCAGCCTTGGATAACGCTCGGATTATTGACGTTG
>JBBUAA010000088.1:0-2765 GCA_038061075.1 Patescibacteria group bacterium
AAGGTCGTCGGGTCGGCGATGGCGAGCCGGCGGCTCCACGGAATATCCGGATAGGACCGTTTGAGCTCGCGGGCGGCGATGAGGAAGGTGCCGGATTCAATAATGAACGACGCGCCCAAGACAAGAAAAATCAATGCGTTTATCTCAACAGGCTCCGGATGGAGGAGCGATAGGACGCCGCGATAGACGGTGACGCCGGCGCCGACGAAGAATATCCCGCACGCGGACAGGAGCGCCCAGAAAAACCGTTCGTGGCCGTACCCGTAGATGAAATGCTTGCTCGGCTTCTTGACCGAGCGGCGCACGCCGATGAAGAGCAGCGTCTGATTGAGCGTATCCGCGAAACTGTGGACCGCTTCGGCGAACATCACGCTTGAGCCCGACGTGAGCGCCGCTGACGTTTTTATCAGGGTGACAAGCGCATTTCCGAAGATAGCAGCCGTCACGGAAACCAAACCTGCTGTACGCCGAACCGCCATTATCCTCACACTACCATACGCCCCATATCGTCAGTAATAGACGCTGGATGGACACACAGGGATATAAGCGCTACGCTGTATCTAGCTTATAGGCTTTATTCATCTCACACTACATAGCGGTATGAACATGAAGATGGGGGCGGGGTTTTTTCTCGGCGCACTCATGATTGTGCCCGTCGTCGCGCTCGCGGCGGAATTCAGGGCGGCTGAACAAATTTCATTACCGGCGACCCAAAGTATAAAAGACGACCTCTACATCGCGGGCGGCGCGGTCACGAGCGCGGGCAATGTGTCGGGCGATGTGGTCGCGGGTGGCGGCAATGTGCTCGTGAGCGGTACTATCGGTGCAGACCTCACGGCGGCGGGAGGTACCGTCACCGTCCTTGCGGATGTCGCGGATGATGTCCGCGTAGCAGGCGGCAATATTCTCATCCAAGGCAAAGTCGGCGACGACCTGCTCGTGGGCGGAGGCCAGATACAGGTCGGGGGCAGCGGCATCGGCGGCGATGTCGCTATCGGCGGCGGCACCATCCGCATCGAAGCTCCCGTCGGCGGCTCGATAAAGATAGGGGGCGGCGAAGTGTATCTGAATGCGCCCGTCGGCGGCACTGTGGAATTCATGGGCGACAAGCTGACACTCGGAAGCGGCGCGGTCATTTCAGGTGACCTTATCTACACGTCGCCGAAAAAGGCGACGATGGAAGAAGGGGCGGTCGTTCGCGGAGAAACGACGTACACAGAGAGCAAGGATACGCGGTCCATTTCAAAAACCGGCCTTGCCGCGCTCCTCTCGCTCGCGTTTTTCGGGATGTTCCTCACGCAATTCGCGTGCGCGCTTCTCCTCGGCCTCGTGTTCAGACGCTACGCGATGACGCTCGTCGAAAATGCGGTCACCCAGCCCCTGCTTGAGATGGGGAGGGGACTCGTCGTTCTCATCGTCCTCCCTGTGGTCTCGGTCCTGCTCTTCTTTACGCTGATAGGCGTACCGCTCGGATTCTTGGGACTCTTCGCCTTTATCGCGGCGATGCTCGGTGTCTGGATGATGGTACCCATCATTCTCGGAAGTATCGCGCACCATAAACTCTTCAAGACCGCCGCATACGAAGTCTCGTGGAAAACAATTCTTCTCGGCACCGCACTCTATGTGCTCCTCGGCATCATCCCCATTATCGGAGGGCTCGCGCAGTTCGCGCTCATCCTCCTCACGCTCGGTGCGATGCTGAAGCTCAAGTGGGACATCGCCAAGGAGTGGCGGTGAGCGCATCCGCCCGCAGACGGCACAACACATATGCGAGGGCAAAAACCAAAACTCACAAAAAGGGAATTGCGGCAGACGCTCCGCCTGACGCGGCCGCCGCGCCTTGAGGGCAAGGCGAAGAACGCGATGACGGATCCGGTGCGGAAGAAAAAAGCCGCACGAGTAAAGGCGCGCACGCCTGGGAAAATGCAGGGATACACCGAGAGGCAGCGCAAGGACTATCACCTGAAAAACGAACGCCGCGGTTGACGCATTGTCTGTCGGCCTATGTTCAAAGATAGGAACGATGCCGGACGTCAGCTCGCAGAACGGCTCGCGCCCTATCGCGGAAAGGATGCGGTCGTTCTGGCACTCCCGCGCGGCGGCGTCGTGACGGGGTACGAAATCGCCCGTGCGCTTTCGCTCCCGTTCGACATCATCGCGGTGCGCAAGGTAGGGGCTCCGGATAATCCCGAGTACGCGATCGGAGCGGTAGACGCGGACGGGACGGTGCTCTTGAACGATGCGGAAGCGGCAGTAGTCGACCGCGCATGGCTCGCGGGGGAGATCGAGGCGCAAAAAAGGGAGGCGCGGCGGCGCGGGAGCGTATATCGCGCAGGTAAAAAGCCCCTCGATATCGCGGGAAAAACTGCGCTCATCGTTGATGATGGCATCGCGACCGGCCTCACCATGCGGCTTGCGGTGCGCGCCGCAAAAGTGAAAAAAGCAAAACATATAATCGTCGCCGTACCCGTCGCGCCGCCGGAGGCCGTGCGCGCTCTGCAGGAAGAAGGGGCGGACGAGGTCGTCGTCCTCGAGCCGCCGGAAGAATTCCTCGGCGCCGTCGGCGCGCACTATGTTCGATTCGAGCAGGTCGAGGATGACGCGGTTATCCGCTTGATGAAACCTTAGAGCATATTTGAAGATTTCTCTGGAGAGTGCCGGAGCGCAGTTTTTTGACGGAGGAGTGGCTCAAACCGTCAAAAATACCGCGCTCCGGCACTCCGCCACGTCCTAGAGCGTATTTAAAAACTTCATATGCGAGGCGC
>JBBUAA010000089.1:0-3898 GCA_038061075.1 Patescibacteria group bacterium
CAAGTAAGAACCGTCAATTGCTATTGTACCGCAAAAACATCAAATGTCAAAACACTAGGTTTTATGCTATATTTCGTGGCATGAAATCCTTCTGGCAGAAGCTACCGAAGCCGTTTTTTGCGCTTGCGCCGCTTGAGGACGTGACGGATGCAGCGTTCCGGCGGTTGATTGCAAAATACGGTAAGCCCGACGTAATGTTTACCGAATTCACCTCTGCCGACGGCCTTATCCTCGCGGATGCGGAAGGTCAAAAGAAACTACGCAAGAAACTTTTGTATTCCGAATCGGAGCGGCCCATCGTGGCGCAGATATTCACCTCCTCTGTCGAACGTATGGAGAAGGCAACCGCACTCGTTGCGGAGCTTGGATTCGACGGGGTGGATATTAATATGGGCTGTCCCGACCGTGCAGTGGAAAAAAGCGGATGCGGTGCGGCCTTGATAAAGAATCCTAAACTCGCGCGCGAACTCATCCGCGCCGCAAAACGCGGGTGGTCTTCAAAATATGGACACGGCGTGTCCATATTTCCCATCTCAATAAAGACCCGCATCGGGTACAACACCGACGAGCTTGATTCATGGCTGCCGGAACTTCTCGCGGAAGAACCCGCGGCAGTGACTATCCACGCGCGTACGCGCAAGGAAATGTCGGACGTGCCCGCGCGATGGAACACGGTCGCGCGCGCGGTCGTACTCCGCGACGCACTCAAATCCTCGACGCTCATTGTCGGCAACGGCGACGTGAAAGATATTGCCGACGCGCGCGCCAAAGCGGAGGAGACGAAGTGTGATGGCGTCATGCTCGGTCGTGCCATCTTCGGCAACCCATGGCTATTCGCTTATTCGCGCGAATTAGAGAATAGGTTTGTTCCTACACCACAGGAGAGAATGAAGGCACTACTCGAACATCTCGCGCTCTTCGATGAATTCCTCGGGGACACGGTCAATTACGCCACTATGAAAAAACACTTCAAAGCCTACATTTCCGGCTGGAGTGGGGCGAAAGAGCTGCGCATCAGACTTATGGAAACCGAGACGAGCGCTGCTGCGCGGGATATACTTAACGTATGAAGAAAGAAGCCCGACACGCCACGCTCTATCGCGCATACCG
Source organism: Patescibacteria group bacterium (assembly GCA_038061075.1). Classification (GTDB taxonomy): domain Bacteria; phylum Patescibacteriota; class Minisyncoccia; order Phycocordibacterales; family UBA2100; genus UBA10103. The sequence goes on from JBBUAA010000089.1 coordinate 1,111, forward strand.
CCCTGCCACCTTCGACGAGGTGCGCGGGCAGTCGCAGGTGACGGATGTCTTGGAAAAGTCCATCAAGAATAAAAAGATTGCGCACGCCTATCTCTTTGCGGGAGGTCGTGGCACGGGCAAGACCTCCGTCGCGCGCATTCTTGCCCGCGCGCTTGGTGTATCAGAAAAAGATCTGTACGAGATAGATGCGGCGTCCAACCGCGGCATCGACGACATCCGGCTCTTGCGTGAAGGCGTCTACGCCGCCCCCTTCGATTCTCCGTACAAGTTCTACATCATCGATGAGGCGCACATGCTCACCAAAGAAGCGTGGAACGCTTTTTTGAAGACGCTTGAAGAGCCGCCCGCGCACTGCGTTTTCGTCTTGGCGACGACCGACCGCGACAAGGTACCGGAGACCATTCAGTCGCGCTGTGAGATCTATTCTTTTAAACAGCCGACACGCGAGATACTCGCGCAGATAGTCACCGACATTGCGAAAGCGGAAGGGTATTCGCTCGAGCGCTCGGCGGCGGAATTGATGGCGCTGCTTGCGGAAGGCTCCTTCCGCGACGCGCTCTCTATCCTGCAGAAGGTGCTTGCCGTGTCCGACAACAAAAAAATAGAAGTGGCGGAGGTGGAGGCGGTCTCGGGTGCTCCGCGCGGGGAATTGGTGCGGCAGCTTCTCTCGTCGCTCGCGAAGAAAGATGCGGCGGCTGCGCTCAAGACTATCGGGCATGCCGTCGCGGCGAACATGGATGCACGCACGCTCGCGAAACTCCTCATCCACCGCATGCGCACCGTGCTTCTTCTGCGGTATGCGCCCGACCTTGCGGAGACGCTGAGGGAGCAGCATACCGCGGAGGACATCGCGCTTGCCGCGAGTCTCTCAAAAGAAGCCGGCGTCAATTCCGACACTCTGCGCACGCTTCTCGATGCGTACGGCACCATGGCGTACTCCGCCGTACCGCATCTTCCGCTTGAGCTTGCGGTCATCGATATATGCGCGCCAAACCAAAAGTGAATCGTGCGGCGCGACCGCAGGCGAAGAAGAAAGAAACTTCATGGGGCAATGTCGCCCATTGGTACCACGAACACGTGAGCGAATCCGGCGACACGTACCACGAGAAGGTAATCAAGCCGAATCTCCTGCGCGTCATCGGTGATATGAGGGGTAAGCGCGTGCTCGATGTCGCGTGCGGCGAGGGGTTCTTCTCGCGGGCACTTGCGGCCGCCGGTGCGCACGTGACTGGTGTCGACATCGCGCCGGAGCTCATCGCTATCGCAAAGAAGCTCGGACTAGCGGGCGTCCAATATCTCGCCGCACCCGCTTCGCGTATGCCGCTGCCCGATTCCTCATTCGATGTGGCCATCTGCGTACTCGCACTCCAGAACATCAAGGACCTTTCGGGGACGCTCGCGCAGGTATCACATCTCTTAAAAAAAGACAGCCCGTTCATCATCGTCCTCAATCACCCGTGTTTCCGTATTCCGCGCCATTCGCATTGGGGATTCGATGCCGACGGTTCCCCCGCCGGTGGCGGGGCGGGTGTACAATTCCGCCGCATCGACCGGTATCTATCGGAAACTTCCATTCCCGTCCAAATGCATCCGGGGAAGGACCCGCGTGTCACCACGCTGTCATATCATCGTCCTTTGCAGGTCTATATGAAGGAGCTTGCCAAGCATGGCTTTGTCCTCGCGGGGCTCGAAGAGTGGATATCGCATCGTGCCAGCGAGAAAGGCCCGCGCAGGGATGCGGAAGACAGGGCGCGCAAAGAATTTCCCTTGTTCCTCATGCTCAGCGCACGCAAGGTATAATTGTACCTATGAAGATGATACCTTCAGCTCTTGTATTCCTCATCATCCTCGGTGTCGGCGTGTACGTATTTATGTCCGCGCCGTGGGAGAGGCCCGCGACACCGCCTTCCACCTACGCGAATTCCATCTACGGCATCTCGTTCAGCTATCCCGATACCTACGCACTCCAAGAACGTGAAGTAGGGAATGGGGAGCGCTACCACTACGTCATAACGCTCATCGACAAGGGTGCCCTCGCGAATATTCCGCAAGACGGAGAAGGCCCGCCCGCTATCAGCATTGACATCTATCAGAATGATATCGAGAAACAGAAGATAGAAAAATGGATACGGGGCAACGGCTTTTCGAATTTCAAACTTTCTCCGGATGGTGCGATCAGTACGACGACCGTTGCCGCTCTCGAGGCATACGCGTACACGTGGGACGGCCTCTACCGCGGGGAGAGCGTCGTTTTCGCACACAGGGAAAATATCATCATGGTGAGCGTGACGTATCTCTCGCCCGACGACGCCATCCGCTCGGATTTCTCGAATGTACTCGCATCGCTTGCGTTGTATTGATTGCCCGTCTGCTTGTGCCGGTTGGATGTGTCCGTATTTGCTTATTCAATTGAATAAGCAAATATGTTTTGAGGATGATGTTTACCGCAGTCTGCGGAGTGTCGTATCGAGTAACGCCTGCCGATTTTTTGGCAGGGAATAATTCACCGTCGTGTTGACCTGTTCACTTTCTACAAGCTCAGCATTGGCGAGGACGCGCAGGTGCCGCGAGGTCGCCGCGAAGGAGAGCCGGATGTGCTCGGCCATGTCCCCGACGGACACTGAACCCTTCGCGCTAAGGAGTAGGATGATCGCGAGGCGCCTTCTGTTGCCTAGCGCCTTGAGCACTCGTTCGGTTTCCACAATACGGTTAACCCCCATAAACCCATTATTTGTTAATTCAATTGAATTAACAAATAACAGGTGGGGAAAGTGGAATATTGCGCCAC
>JBBUAA010000090.1:0-6078 GCA_038061075.1 Patescibacteria group bacterium
GCTATGGGCGGTTTAGAGGATTGTACACGGAATTTATTCTTTGGAAACGAGTGTGCCGGGGGTGGGACTTGAACCCACACGCCTTTTGAGGGCAAGAGATCTTAAGTCTCTCGTGGCTGCCAATTACACCACCCCGGCATACGTTGCGAGGAGCAACGTGAGGCCTGGGCGGGGATCGAACCCGCGCATGTCGATTTTGCAGATCGATGTGTTACCGCTTCACCACCAGGCCAATGCCGCCCAATATACCACGCGATATGATATAATCCGTTCGTATGACCAAGACGCTTGAAAAAGCCTTTTCAGAAGCAGCGCTGTTGGACAAAGATGCACAAGACCATATAGGCCGTGAGCTTCTGGTGCATGTCCAGAAGTTTCAACAGTTGCGTAGGGATATTCAAGCGGGAGTGCGTTCGCTCAATACCGGGCGGGTTGTTACAATTGATAGCGAGAGTGTGATTAAACGCGCGCACCGGCGGCATGCGAAAACTAAAAAGAGAACCCGATAATGTTTTGGTTGTTTTGAGCGAGGACGCGGCACGCGACCTTGATGAGGCGTGGAGTTATGTTGCTCGCGAAGCGTCGATGGATGTTGCCGATGGGATAGTGCGCGAAATCGGAAAAGCGTACGGGCTTTTAAGCGCATGGCCGCTGCTTGGCAGAAAACGTGACACGTTATCGCCGGGCGTCCGTTCTCTGCCAGTCAATCCGTACGTCATTTTTTATCGGGTAAAGGAAGATGCCGTGCAGGTCGTTCGCATACTCCATCAGAGTCGTGATACCGACCTGGTTCTTTAAGCACGGGTTAAATCGTCGATGCGCTGCCGGTTCTTTTCGCCGTAGTCTATCTCGAAGTCTATCGTGGGTATGGGGTGGAGCGCGCTATGCTCTCTGACGTATTTTCGGAATTCGCTCCTCGAGCGCTTGGCGAAGGCCAAGACCGAATCTTCGAATGATTCGGGAAGGACGGAGAAAAATATCTTCACGTACTTGAGATTAGGCGCGAGCTCGGCGCGGGTGATGGTCATGAGCGACTCGCGATTTGATTCGCGCGCGAAATACTCTCCCGCGAGGTGCGCGAGCAGTTCGGAAACCTGTATCTGACGCTGGCTTCCCATACTCTCACTTCATTGTTGTGGTAAAGCACTCCAAGGTGTCGCCCTGCGCAATCTCAAAGGTGCTCTCTATCTGCGCGCCGAATTCGTTGCCTGCCTCGACTCTCCCCACATTCTTCTTATGGGCCTGCATGTTCTGTATCTTCCCGACGCCGATGACGGTCCCGCGCCGCGTCACGCGCACGAGCGCTTTCTGCGCGAGATAGCCTTCGGACACCGCGCCGCCGACGACGTGCTCGTTCTTGCGGGTGCTGAATTGTTTCAATACCTTCGCCTTGCCGACCGTCTCTTCGACCGCGCGTTTGGGGCGCGCTTCAATGAGGAGTTCTTCGAGCCGCTCGGTCAATTTGTATATGATATCGAATATCTCGATCTTGATGCCGTGCTGGCGCGCATATTCCTGCGCCACCGCATCAACCCCCACGTTGAACCCGATGACCGTCGCGGGCGCCGTGCCCGTAAGTGCGGCTTTCACATCGTTCTCCGAAATCGTACCAATGCCCGAGAGGACGATGCGTACGGCCGAGTGTTCATCGCCGAGCTTGACCGCCTCATGCTCGATGGCTTCGAGAGAGCCGGAGGCATCCGCGCGAACGATGACGGGCATCGCAAAATTCTCCGATGCTTCAGGAGCGCTTCCCGCGACAAAGGCATGCGTGGCGGGCTTAGCGCGCGGCGGAAGCGCCGCGCGCGCCGCCTCCGAATCGCGTTTGCTGCCGTACGCACGGAACGATTCGCCGACCTCGGGCAGTTCGTCAAATCCGATGAGTTGCACGGGAGAGGAGAAACTCGCTTCGCGGATATTTTTTCCCACTGCGTTCAACATGATGCGGACAGGTGCCAAGGCGCGGCCGACCATGACGCTCATGCCGGTGCTCAATGTGCCTTCCGTAATAATGAGCGTTGCGGCAATGCCGCGCTTTTGGTCGCGGTGTGCTTCGATGACATACCCTTCCGCCGGCTTCGAAGCGTCTGCTTTGTACCCCTCTAGTTCCGCCACGATGAGGATGAGGTCGAGGAGGTCGTCGACGCCCGTCCCCGTCTTCGCGGAAATCGCAGCCCACGGCACATCGCCGCCGAGCTTGTCCAGATACACGCCCTGTTCCATCAGGGTCCTTTGCGCGCGCTCCACGTCCGCGTTCGGTTTGTCGATCTTGTTGATGGCAACGATGAAGGGGATATTCGCCTCCTTGATGCTCGCGAGGGCTTCCAGTGTCTGCGCTTTCACCCCGTCATCGGCTGCGACGACGAGTATCGCGATGTCGGCGGCACGTGCGCCGCGCTGTCGTATAGCGGCGAACGCCGCATGGCCGGGCGTATCAATAAACGTTATACGTTTATTGACCCTGAGCGAAGTCGAAGGGTCGACTTTGTCCCTCACAACTTCGTACGCAGCGACGTGCTGTGTGATGCCGCCGGCCTCGCCTGCGACGATATTGCTTTTCCGGATGAAGTCGAGGAGCGTCGATTTACCGTGATCGACATGCCCCATCACGACAACGATAGGCGGCCTCTCCACTATTTTTGTTTCTCGGTTCATATGCGCGACTCCGTGCCATAGGCGAAGATTTCGAGAGTATACTCCGGTAATATCAAATAGCAAAAAGCAAATGGCAAATCAATAGAGCCATATTTTCTATTTACTATTTTGTTTTTGATATTCGTGAACCATCTGATTTAATGCCTATTGAAATACATATGTGGAAATTATTCAGGCAGAAAAGAGTCTATCTCGACTACGCAAGCGCAGCCCCCGTTCTGCCCGCCGCGCTGAACGCCATGCGGGAAGCCGAAACACTCATTGGGAATCCCGGCGCAATCCATAAGGAAGGAGTCGCCGCAAAGCGCGCACTCGAAGATGCACGCGCACACATCGCCGGATTGCTCGGATGCAAGGCACGCGGCATCATATTCACCTCCGGCCTCACCGAGGCCAATAATCTTTCGATAATCGGATTCGCCCGCGGTCTGCAGCTTCGCGGCGTACGTCTGCAAGATACCCACTGGATCGTGAGTTCGATAGAACACATGTCGGTACTGACATGTTTTGCCGAGATCGAGCGGATGGGCGCTGTCGTCTCCCGCATCGATCCGGACCAGCGCGGCATCATTCAGCCCTCGGCGCTAGGGCGTGCGCTTCGGCCTGAAACGGTCTTCGTCTCTGTCGGCTGGGCCAACAATGAGATTGGTATCGTCCAGCCGCTTTCGGACATTGCGCGGACATTGCGTGCATACGAAAGCGGGAACGGTTCTTCAATTATTTTCCACACCGATGGAGGACAAGCCCCGCTCTACTCCGCGACGTCCGTGCACAGTCTCGGCGTCGATGTGCTTAGCCTCGGCTCGAACAAATTGTACGGCCCGCACGGCATCGGGTGCGTGTATATGAGTGACCGTGCACATCTCGCCCCGCCAACGGCGGGGCTCGCACCCGTCATTCTCGGCGGCGCTCAAGAGGCCCACATGCGTGCCGGTACGGAGAACGTCGCGCTCGCCGCCGGATTTGCCGCCGCATTTGAAATAGTTGCCGGCGAGCGCGAGAGCGAATCGAAGCGTCTTAGGGAATTACGCGGTTCACTCGCGGACGAACTTCTTGAGAAAATTCCCGGCCTTATCGTGAACGGTTCAACTTCGCTCACCGCAGGCGGTGCGTTGAAGCACGTGCTTCCGCATATGCTGAATGTCAGCTACCAGCTACCAGCTACCAGCTACCGGACTGCAGAGTACGTCACTCTCGCGCTCGACCATGCGGGGATAGCGGTCTCCACGAAGAGCGCCTGCCAAGAGGGGGAGAAAGCATCTCATGTTATCGCGGCGCTTGGCGGGGAAGAATGGCAGGCAAAGAACACACTGCGTTTCTCTTTGGGTCGGGAGACAACCGCGGGTGACCTCAAACGCGCGCTCAAAGTCCTCGTTCGTATCGTCGGTACGAGCAAAACCATCAAGGCGACGCCTTGATGGTTTACCTCTTATGCTCCCTCAACAAAGTTCGGATCGTCAATTGCGATGCTCGCATAATATGCGCGGGCGTCGTCGAGAATTTTGCGCGGCACGGAATGTCGGTACACGTCGAAGACATCAGGAGAGAGTATCGCGGAAATCGGACGCTTATCTCCTGCGAAATCCGGGAAACTTGAGTATCTATATGTAAGCAGTTGTTTTTCCAGCCGATCCATATCACGCACCGCGCCTTTCTTCCAACCACCGTCGAAGCGTTCGGCCGGATTGCAATGAATGTAGTTAACGACATGCTGAAAGTAACGATCTTCTCCGACGTGTCGCGAGCGAAAAGGTTTCATAAAAAGATTGCCCGTCCGAGCATTTTTCTTATTGAAATACATCGTATATGCAGTGCCCAGCTTCTGCATGAAGCGCGTGATGCCGCCGTCTGTGATTTCCTTGAGGAGAAGATGGAAGTGATTTGGCATAAGACAGTACGCACCGATGGAAACCAATGCACCGGAACGGCGCATGGATACGACCTCCTCAGTCGTTTTCTGTGAGAGGTTGCTCCGGTGTAGCGTATTAGTCGAATTGGCAAGATACAAAATCTGCAAGAAACGTTCCGAATTGTCTTCGCTCTCGAACACGACCCGTTTCTCGATGCCTCTGTTGTAGCAATGGAACCACTCGTTAAATTGAAAGGGGACAGGACGTTGCGCCATGAGTCCAGTATACCATCAAGGCGACGCCTTGATGTTGATGTGACCAACATCTCGCGGGCCCGCAAGGCGACCGGCAGTAACATCGGGAGAACCACGCAAACATACATTTGCTACACTCGTTGACAAAAATTAGTTCGGGGACATTCTTACCGACGTTGGCAAACCGAAAGGAGGTTGCCATGTCGAGATCCATGCGGGTCTTGATGGGAGTCGGGGTCACGCTTCTCGTCGGAAGCGCCGCAATTGTTATCGGCGCAACTTACGAGTTCGTTCCACCCGGCTTCCAAGTGCTGACGCTCGCGTCGGCACCAGCAGGCCTCCAGGCCTGTATCGTTCCGCTCCTCGTCAAATACGTGCTCTGACGATGGTGGGACGCGGCGGTGCGGCTTTTTCCGCACCGCTTGCTTTTTGTGCAGACCTGCTATTATTCGGATTATGCACCTCGATCAACTCTCAAAGTCCCAGATCGTACTCCTGACGCTCCTCGTATCCTTCGTCACTTCCATCGCGACGGGCATCGTAACCGTCTCGCTGATGGATCAGGCGCCGCCTGTCGTGGCGCAGACCATCAACCGCGTCATCGAGCGGACGGTGGAGAAGGTCGTTCAGAGCGGTCAGGCCGCATCGACCATCATCACGCAGGAAAAGACGGTCGTTGTGAAGGAGTCCGATCAGATCGCGGACGCCGTCAAAAAAGTTTCGCCGAGCCTCGTGCGCTTGTATGCGAACAGTGCCGAGGGCTCCGCATTCCTCGGACTCGGTATCGTGGTCGGGGCGTTCGGCACCGTCGTCACGGACGCGGCGGCACTCGGAGAATCCGGTGATGCGAGCGTCACATTTTCCGACGGTACGCATGCGCGCGTATTTGTAAAATCGCGTGACAGGGAAAACGGACTTGCTTTTCTTGAAGCCGCGACGTCGAGTGAAGTCCACGCGGCGTGGGTGCCCGCGGCGGTCAGCAGCGGACAACTCGCCTTGGGAGAGAGTGTCGTCGTCCTTTCGGGAAACACCATCGCGCGCATCGCGGACGGCATCGTCGTCGCGCTCGTGCCCGCGAGCGGCGGCACGGCAGAGATCGTGGATACCAACATCTCCGAAGGGATGCTCCTCGCGGGGAGTTCGCTTATCGATATCGACGGCGGCATCGTCGGAATAAGCACGTGGGTGTCACGCAACGCGTCTTCCGGCGGATTCATCTCCGCGCGGGCACTCCTTCCGCCGCCCGCGGAGGGAACATGAAGGATACATATTGAACGCAGAATGTGGATGCGGTACAATAGGGGTCGGCGTAGTCCGAA
>JBBUAA010000091.1:0-1864 GCA_038061075.1 Patescibacteria group bacterium
ATCTGTGCTTATCAGCCGGAAGTCGGCAGCCGGAAGCTATACTGTGGGCATGAGCGAGGTTCTCCGCAACGCACTCATCTTCTTGTGTCTTTCGGGTGTCGCCGCCTACGGTGCGTTTTTACTGCTCGACGGAGTGGTAGATGCACAGGCGCAGGAGGAATCGCACACGATCGTCGTGCGCGATTTCCTTGATAAAAATACCCATAATCTTTCGGGAATGGTGGTAGTGCCCTCGCCGTGCCACGAGCTCATTACCTATACCAAACAGATCGACCCCGCAAATTACCTGCTTGCCTTCGAGACATGGGAGGATCCAAACCGCACCTGTGCGCAAAATGAGATCTCGCGCGCCTTTCACCTGACACTGTTCGCCGCTTCGACAGGCATCGCCTTCCAGGGCATGTTCAATGAACGCTCCATCCCGCTTCAGGTCATTCGGACATCCAAATAATGATACTCATGCCGGCGAGCATTCTCATCACGAAGGCCGATGGTGAGCAGGAGCCCTACGACGCGGTCAAGCTCGAAAAGTCGCTTGAGCGGGCGGGAGCCTCCTCGACCGTCCGCGCGCGCATCGCGGCGCGCATCGCGCGCGAATTGAAGCCCGGCATGCGGACCGAGGACATCTACCGTCACGCCTTCGATATCTTGCGTCATGAAGATGCTACGCCCGTCGCCGCACGCTACTCCATAAAGCGCGCAGTCTTTGCGCTGGGGCCTTCGGGTTTTCCCTTCGAGCAATTCATCGCGGAAGTCCTGCGCGCACACGGCTGGAAAGCGCGGACGGGCGTGGCGCTCACGGGGCGTTGCGCGCCGCACGAAGTGGACGTACTCGCGGAGAAAGACGGCAAGCGCGTCGGCATCGAGGCGAAATTTCACAACGACGCCGGCGGAACGACCGACATCAAGGACGCCTTGTACGTCAAGGCGCGATATGACGATCTGCGCGAAACGCACGACACGACCTCCCACGTTGACGAAGGGTGGTTGGTGACGAACACGCGATTCACGCGGAATGCCATCCGGTACGCCCAGTGTTCGAATCTCAGATTAATAGGGTGGGACTATCCGCGCAAGGGTAATCTATTGGAGCTGGTCGAAGAGGCACGGGTGCACCCGCTCACGTGCCTCACCACGCTCTCCGAAGGCGAGAAGCACCGCCTGCTTGAAAGCAAGATAGTACTCTGCAAACACGTTTCCGCTCCGCATGTATTGGAAGAGTTCGGCATCAAACCGGCCCGCATTCCGCAGGTGCTGGAAGAGGCGCAGAGGCTCTGCGGGATATAAACAGCTTTCAGGTTGCAGGTTTCAGGTTTCAGGATAGAGTGAACTTGCTTACTTACCTTTACTAACGGCTGATTTAGAAAAATCACCTACTGGGTGAAAGCTGACACCTGATACCTATTCTATGCAGAACGCCGTTCAATTCATCGACCCGACCGCTATCATTTTTGCGAAGCTGCTTCTTGCGATGTTCCTCGGCGGAGTCATCGGGACGGAGCGCGCGGTCTTGGCGCGCCAAGCCGCGGGTACGCGCACCTTCGGACTCGTCGCACTCGGCGCCTGCCTTTTTATCGTCATCGCCAATTATGTGGATACGGCGTACATCGGCCTTCTCACCTTCGATCCGCTACGCGTCGCGGCGGCCATCATCATGGGTGTGGGATTCCTCGCGGGCGGGCTCATTATATTTAAGGGTGATGCGGTGCACGGCACGACTACTGCCGCAGGCCTCTGGATAGTGACGGGACTCGGCATGGCGGTGGGATTCGGCCTCTATGCGGTCGCGGTATTCACGACCGTCATCACACTCATCATGTTTACCGGCATGTGGTACGTGGAGAATCGCTTCAAGCACTGGTTT
>JBBUAA010000092.1:0-9815 GCA_038061075.1 Patescibacteria group bacterium
CGCGGCGCGTCGGCGCCGATGTGCTCGTAGCCTTTTTTGGTCACCGTGCGGCCGCGGGGGGTGCGCTCGAGAAATCCGAGCTGCATGAGATACGGCTCGTTCACTTCCTCGATAGTCGCCTCTTCTTCGGAGAGCGATGCGGATATCGTTTTGAGCCCGACCGGTCCGCCGTTGAACTTCTCGACGATAATCGTGAGAATATCGCGGTCGGTCTGGTTGAGCCCGCCCTCGTCTATCTCAAGAAGCGCGAGCGCTTTTTTCACCGTCTGGATGTTCAGGGGCTGCTCGCTCACTTCCGCGAAGTCGCGCGCGCGTTTCAGGAGGTAATTCGCGGTGCGCGGCGTCGAACGGCTCCGCCGAGCTATTTCATGCACGGATTCTTCGTCGGCCGCGATGCCGAGTATCTTTGAAGAGCGCCGCAGTATCTCCGTTATCTCGTCGTCGGTGTAGTACGCGAGACGGAAGGTGCCGCCGGAGAAGCGCGAGCGAAGCGGCGCGGAGAGCATCGAGATGCGCGTCGTCGCAGCGATGAGCGTAAACGCGGGAAGTTCGAGCTGGACCGTGCGCGCGGCGGGACCTTTGCCTATCACGATATCGAGAACGCCGCTCTCCATCGCGGGGTAGAGGACTTCTTCTATCGTGCGGTTCAGGCGGTGTATCTCGTCTATAAATAGTACGTCACCTTCCGCAAGATTGGTGAGAATGGAGGCGAGGTCGCCCACGCGCTCAATGGCGGGGCCGGATGTGGCGCGCAAAGACGCGCCTATTTCCTTGGTCATGAGGTGCGCAAGCGTCGTTTTGCCCAAACCGGGCGGGCCGTAAAGGAGCACGTGCTCCGGCTGATGGTTTCTGCCTTTGGCGGCAGTGAGGAGGATGCGCAAATTCTCCTTTATCGTCGGCTGACCGACGTACTCTCTCCAGCTCTCTGGCCGGAGTGCCTGATCGAGCGAACGGGGGCTCTTTTCAAGGGTTTTTTTGTCTTTGTCGGTCATAGGTTGGCTGCTTTCCGGGGTCCTTTTGGACTGCGGTTAGGTGCCCTGTCCCGTTAGATGCCTTATCCTAAGGCTATCTAATGGGATTGACAATGCGTCTTAACGTGCTATACTGCTCGCTGAATTCGTTTTTCTCTTCGGGCGCACAGTTATCTTGGCAATAGTGACTTTACCGAGGACGACAGCAGTTTTGGCTGCTTCTATCCTTAGGTCCGTGTTGCAACTTTCCTCATCGAAAGTATTGCCAAGAGAACTGCGCACCTGATTTCTTCCTCTTTTCACAATAGCACCCGTTGCGGTACACGCAACCCTTCTCCGCCAAGGCTACGAAGGGCGAGCGCGGTTTTGTGGTTTAAAGATTTGTGAATTTGCAGTTAGGATTTTCTCGTTCGTATCGCGTACCAGAACAGTAGGATACCGAGCAATACTGGAAGCAGACCGATCCATGCTTCGGACAAGGTATCAGTATTTGGGTTGCTACCGCCCGGGAGCATGAAGCCGCCGAAGATAAATGTCGTCAGAAAAATTACCGCAAAACACCAAAAAACTCCGGCAAGTATCAGCGCGGCTCCAATAATCATGCCTACGACTCTTAGCGCGTTTCTCATGGAAGATATTACGCAATAGTTTCCAGCATCACTTCATCGTGCAGGTCGACGACTCTCCCAAGCTCGTCGAGGGTCGTGACGCCTTGCAGTACTTTCACCGCGCCGTCCTGCGCCATGCGGCGGATTTTTTGGTGCTTCGCCGCGTGCCAGATGTCGCGCTCGCTTGATGTGTGCCGCACGACCTCCTCAATTTCCTTGTCCATCAAAATAACCTCGACGACCGCGATGCGGCCTTTGTAGCCGATGCCGCCGCACTTGGGGCATCCCTTCGCTATCCACATCGCGTCGCGGTTTTGCGGGAGCTCCTCCGAGTGAGGGATGTTGTTGAGGAGCAGGTCCATCAATTTTTTCTCGTCGCCGACGAGCGCCTTCGCTTCGCGGCAGTGCGGACACAGGCGCCGCACTAGGCGTTGCGCCATTGCGGTCGTCACGGCGGCGCCCAAGATGTCGGCGTTGACGTTCATATCGATGAGCCGCGGGAAGGTACCGGCGGCATCGTTGGTGTGGAGCGTGGAGAAAACGAGGTGTCCCGTGAGCGAAGCGTTGATCGCGGTCGAGGCGACCTCGGCATCGCGGATCTCGCCGACCATGATGACGTCGGGGTCTTGGCGCAGGGTGCTACGCAATCCTTCGGCAAAGGTGTAGTCCTTCGACACCTGTGTCTGCACGATACCCGGCAGATGGTATTCGATGGGGTCTTCGATGGTCACTATCTTTATCCCCGGATTGTGGACCTGCCGCAGGAAGGCATACAAGGTCGTCGTCTTTCCCGAACCGGTCGGCCCCGTGTTGAGTATCATGCCGTTGGGTTTGGCTATTTCCATTTTGAAAATATCCATCAGGTATTTGTCGAATCCCAACGCCTCCATCGGGAGCGCGATGGTCGTCGGGTCCAAGACACGCATCACGATGGTTTCCGCGTAGGCGCCGGGCAAGACGCTGGTGCGTATCTCGATCTCTTTTTCGTTCACTTGGATGGAGAAGCGGCCGTCCTGCGCGGCATTCTTGATGTTGAGCTTGAGTCCGCTCAATAATTTGACGCGCGAGGAGATGAGCGCGTAGGTGGGCGCGTCGAAGACGAGGACTTCCATGAGGACGCCGTCGAGGCGGTAGCGCATGCGCACGTTCGCTTCTTCGGGCTCAAGGTGCACGTCGGAAGCGCCGAGCGACAAGGCCCCCGCCATGATGATCTCAAGGATGCGTGACACGCGGTGCGTGTCGCGGCTCGCGGCAAAGGTCGATATCTCGACCCGCACGTCGTCGAGCGCTTTCAGTTTTTCGAGCATCTGCTGGATGGTCTCGTTGGAGAGCGTGAGGATGCCGGCCTCGGTCTCGGTCGCGTATGAGATGTCGTGATAGCGGTCCCATGCGTGGACGAGCGACGCGTGCGAGACGATGAAGCGCTCGACAGAATAGCCGAGATGGACGAGTTTCTCCAATGCCTGAAGGGCGTCGGGCCGCTCCGGCGAGCGCATGGCGACGAAGAGCTTCTTGTTTATCTTGCGGAACGCCGCTACTTCGGCGGAACGCGCTTCCGCCTCCGCAACGGTGCGGAGCGCGTCGGTATCAATGGATTTTGAGGTGAGGTCGGCATACTCGACGCCGTATTTTTTCGAGAGCATTTCGGCGAGTTGCTCTTCCTCGCGGCCGCGCAATTCGGCAAGCCGCTCGTCCTGTTTCTTCTCGTTGAATTGGGTTGCCATCAGGTACATTGTACTATGACGATACGAGTATATCGCCACTTTCACCTCGCTGTTTATTATGGCCAATGATGGGTTTACGAAACCCATCATGTCAGGTTCGACATCGGGGATGATAGGGGTATCATCTCTTTGATGGCAAAGGAAAAAAAGTCCGCACAACCTTCCACGAAGCCTTTGCGGCTCGTCATCTTGGATTCCCACGCGATACTGCATCGCGCGTACCACGCCCTGCCAGATTTCTCCAATTCAAAAGGTGAGCCCACAGGTGCCCTCTACGGGCTCATGCTCATGCTTTTCAAAATAGTCGACGCGCTCAAGCCCGATTACATTATCGCGGCGCGCGATTTGCCGGGCGCTACCCACCGCCACGAACTTTTCGAAGCGTACAAGGCCACGCGCATAAAGGCCGAGGACGAACTCATTGCCCAACTGGAGGTCGCACCGAAAGTATTCGAGGCGTTCGGTATTCCCGTCTATCAGCACACGGGCTTCGAGGCCGATGATGTCGTCGGGACCATTGTGCGCGAACTCTCGGCACGTACAGACATCGAGACCATCATTGCGACAGGCGACATGGATACCCTACAGCTCGTCGGTCCCCGCGTACGCGTATTCACATTGCGCAAAGGCCTTTCCGACACCGTCCTCTACGATGCGGAGGGCGTACGCGAACGATACGGATTCGGACCGGAGCGGGTAGTGGATTACAAGGCGCTCCGCGGCGACCCGTCGGACAACATTCCCGGCATTAAAGGGATTGGCGAGAAAACCGCGACGGAACTCATCAAGGAATTCGGCTCCCTTGATGATATTTACAAGGCGCTCGAGCAGGACCCCGAAGCGTTCGGTAAACTCGTGAAGCCCCGTGTCGTCGAACTTTTGAAAAATGGCAAGTCCGATGCGGCATTTTCCAAAACACTCGCGACGATACATCCCAACGTGCCGCTCTCTTTCGAATTGCCCAAGCGGCAGTGGCATCTCGGTGAGCATGCGCCGACCATCATGACCCTCTGCGACCGACTGGAATTCAAATCGCTCAAAGAGCGCGTCGGCCGGCTTGGGGCAGGGCAGAGTGACCAGTCTCCGAAGTCTGACTTCGGAGATTCCGCGGAATTCGTAGCCGATCCCGCGGCGCTTCGTGAGACTTCGCTCGCGTTGTGGCTTTTGCATTCGGATATCACCAACCCGGGCTTGGAGGATATTTTGCGTGAGACACATACGGAAGATTTTGAGAAAGCACGGGAGGCGATCTTTGCAGAGCTGAGGGCGACGGGACGTCTTGGCGAAGTGTATGAAAAGATCGAACGCCCCCTCATCCCAATAGTCGAGCGCATGAATGCGACGGGGGTGTATGTCGACAAGACACACCTGAATGCGCTTGCGGACGAATACGGAAAGGAGCTGGGCGTACTCGCAGGCAAAATATACAAATACGCGGGGCACGAATTCAACATAAATTCACCCAAACAACTCGGGGTGGTGCTCTACGACGAGCTCAAGATAAATCCGGTGAAGCAAAAGAAGACCGCGGGCGGTGCGCGCACGACGCGCGAAGAAGAACTCGCGAAGTTGGCACCGCTCCACCCCATCATCGACGACATTCTCGGCTACCGTGAATTGCAGAAGCTCCTCTCGACATACATCGAGAAAATGCCGGCGCTCATCGGCAGCGATGGTCGACTGCATGCGGAATTCTTGCAGACGGGGACGACCACGGGCCGTATGGGGTGCCAGAATCCGAATCTTCAAAATATCCCGATAAAATCCGAGTACGGTCGCCGCATACGGACCGCGTTTGCCGCGCCGAAGGGGCGCGTGCTCGTCGCACTCGATTATTCGCAGATAGAGCTGCGCATCGCGGCGGGTCTCTCGGGAGATAAGAAATTGGTGCAGATATTCAAGGAGGGCGGTGATGTGCATGCGGCCGTCGCGGCGCAGGTATTCAATGTGCCTCCCGAATTGGTCGACCACGAAATGCGCCGCCGCGCCAAGGTCATCAATTTCGGCATTCTCTACGGTATGGGAGTCAATGCACTCCGCACGAATCTCGGTGCGACGGTCTCGCGTGAGGAAGCCGCGGCCTATCTCTCCGAGTACTTCAAGAATTTTTCCGGTCTCGCACGATTTATCGAGCACACAAAAGCGGAAGCGTCGCGTCTCGGGTACACCGAGACGCTTTTCGGACGTCGCCGCTATTTCGCCGGGTTCAAATCTTCTATTCCGGGCTTGCGCGCGCAGGCGGAGCGCATGGCGGTCAATGCTCCGATGCAGGGGACGCAATCCGACATCATCAAACTCGCCATGGTCGAGGCGGACGGTCTCATCGAGAAAAACGGTTGGCGCGGGAAGGCAGAGCTTGTGCTGCAGATCCATGACGAACTCGTGTACGAACTCGCCGAGGACATCGCCCAGACGGCCGCCCGTGCTATTCGCGACGTCATGGAGTCGGTCGCGCCGAAGGACAGACTTTCCGGCGTCCCCATCCTCGCGGAAGCGGCGGTAGGCAGTGATTGGGGCAGCTTACAAAAAGTATCGCGCGCATAATTATGCTCTATTTTTTTTCCGGCACCGATAGGAAAAAAGCGTACGCGGCGGCGGATGCGGCGATAAGAAAGTCATCGAAGAACAGTCCTCACGTCGTGCGCATCACCGATGCACATGCGCCCGCGGACCTCGCGGCGGTGCTTGGCGGGGGCGGAATGTTCGGGGAGGAGCGCACCGTCGTCCTCGACGGCGTGTGCGCCAACGAGGAAATGAGGAGTGCGTTTTTTGCGGCAATGCCGGACATGGCGAAGTCGAAGGAGACATTTTTCGTCCTTGAGGGAAAATTGGATGCGCTGACGCGGAAGGGGATCGAGAAATATGCCGAGACAGTCGAACGTTTCGACACGCGCAAAGAAAAGGAGGGGGGCGAAATATTTGCACTCGCCCGCGCCTTACGCCGCGGCGACAAGAAAGCGCTGTGGGTGGGCTACCAGCGCGCGCTTTTGCGCGATGAGGCGCCCGAAGCCATCCACGGCGTACTTTTTTGGGGGGCGAAAGAGATGTTCATGCAGTCCCGTGGGGCGGACCGTACGCGTGCGGAAAAGTTCCTCGCCGAACTTGCGGAATTGCCCCACGAAGCGCGCCGACATGGGTTCGGGCTCGAATATGCGCTTGAGCGATACATTCTCGACCTGCCCCGCCGTGCCCCGTAGCCGCTTGCGCGGTACCGGGGTTAGAGGTAGCGCTCTCTAATGGGGTTTCAACAAATAATGAAAATTGCCATTGCGGATTACCGGTGGTCTTGTAGGATTACTTTATGCGTAGCCGTTCCCTTGTGTTTGTGAGAACAATTCCTTTCTTTATTCTTGCGATTTCTCTCGCTTTCGCTTTTCAGATTTCGTTCACACAAGCCCAAACTGCTGCTTTTAGTGCCAACCTACAATGCATACCGCCCGGCCCGCCGAGCAAAGGAGGAAAAGACGGGCTTCCGTGCAAACTGAACGTGAATGGAACGCAGCTCGGCATTTGTGGCGGTGGTATATGCAAAGGAACTTCGTTTTCCGGACTCGACGGCAAGATGACCGGTGTCGGCGATATCGGCGGCATCGTCGGGCAGATATTCAAGGGTCTTCTCGACAAGATAATGCAGCCCAAGCCGTCCGGCGGCGGGGGCGGCGGAAGCGGCGCCGCGCCGGGGACCACGCCCGCCGGATGCGCCGCGTACTACACGGTCACCGTCCCCACATCGGATCCGTGCGCGAGGTACGTGCAACCCAATGCCAATTCGATTTTGGGAGATACGAGCGGGACGCAAAACACCGCGAGTCAGGCGCTTCTCGATGCGCTGGGCGGCGGCACGCAGTCTTCCGTGAACGCGGCGTTGGGCGGAGACGGTTCCTTCGGCGGAAGTGACGGAATACTGGGTCAGGTCACGAACCAAAATATCAACGTGTTGCGAACGCCGGGAGCAGGTCAACAGCAAACGACGCCGCCTGTCGGGGGTACGCTCGCGGGGCGGGCGGTGAGCCTCCAGTCGGGGACGCAAGGGAACATCGAGATACGGGGAGAGGGGGCGACGGTCATTGCGAACGCGCGCGACGTTCAAGCCAACACGGAGGTCGCGGGATTCTATGGCGGCGACACCTTCGGGACGACGGAGCCGCAGGGCATCATAGCAAAGATGTGCCGATCACGCCCATGGGCGAGCGCGGTCATCTCGTTCATCATCCCGCCCTCTTTCTTTGATAGCCTCTGCGCGTGGCGCGGGTATCAGGTCGGCATCCCTGTCCCGTCGCAGGCACAACAGGCCGTGATAACCCAGCAGGCAGGGCCCGCACGGAATACGACGCAACCGACGTCCACGGCTCCATCTGTGATACCGCCCGAAGTCGACATCTGGGCGGTGCCGGCGAAGGTCACGCTCGGCGGTCGCACATCGATTTTCTGGAATACTAAAGGCGTCGCTTCGTGCAACGAGACCTCACCCGATGGGAGCTTCAACGAGAACAGCCTTTCCGGCGGGGCCTCGACCGTGCCGCTCTCGGGCCCGACCACCTTCACTATCTCGTGCCTCACCCCCGACGGCAAACCTGTCACGGATTACGTGACGGTGAATCTTTCTATCTAGTCCTCCTGTTGTATCAAGCGCGATGCACCCCGTTGCTGCCGATAGGCTTGTATGACGCGATTGCCTTGTGGAGGATGAGACGTTTTTCCAACGACTGTTTCCAGATACTGTTCGGACGATTTCCGTTTATCCGTACGCCGGTGGAGAAGTTTATCTCCTTCTGGAATTTCAAAAGATTTTCCTTACCAATGATCACGACCTCGTTCGGCTGTTTGATACCGGAATCGATACCGAGATCCGTGAGAAGTCTTTGGATCAGAAACAGGATATCGACACTTTTTTGATATCCGCGGATTTGCCGCACGTTGCGTACCGCCCGGAAGTCCATGCATCCTTCGTCGTCAAAAAAGGCCCTTAAAAATTCGCGCTTGAGATCTTTGTGCATGGAAGCGATGTGTCGCAACAAATCTTTCGCCTTTTCCTTTATATACGCGCTCAATGCGACATTGTAGTAGCCGATACGCACGACGCCTGTGAGCGTATTGCGATAGCGTCTAGGCTGGAATTCATAAATTTCTTTCATTAAAGACTCTACTCGTTCTACCAACGCCCCGTTCCGGTTATTGTAGCAACACCCGTCCCGCCGTATCTCGCCATCGAAGATTAAATGAGCGACGAGCAGAACCAACCCCTTGTTCCAATCAGAGAAAGTCCGGTATCCTCTCAAGCTTTTTCCCTTGCGCGCAATAGCGAATTTCCGAATATGTTTACCGTTGCTCTCATGAATAGCCCGCCACCGATCGGGACTTAGCGGCAGGTCTCTGATATGGGTGTAAATGGACGTTTTAGGTCGTCCGGTTATCCTGACTATTTCCCCCAATGTGTGGCCCTGTAGCCGAAGCGCAATACACTTTTCGCTGAATGCACCCATGTCCCCCCGGGAGGAATCGGACCTCCATCAACAGATTAAAAGTCTGCTGCTTTACCACTAAGCTACGAGGGGTTACCTTAATTCTATAATAGACGGAGGTTCAAAACGACCGTTATCCCCAATGCTTCGAGACTATAGCATCGGTCAACCCAACCTGCCAACATGTATTACAGCGGCCAGTCGAATGCGAATGCTCCGGCGCCGGTCACGAGAAGCGAGAGGCACATGATGAGCGAGAGGAATACCGTGCCGCGCGCAACGGGCCGGAGCGTACTCTGCCAGAGCCACAACCCTGTCATAATCGCACCGATAAGCGCGGCGGGCTGCGTCCACGCACCTGCCATGATGACGACCGCGAGTACCGCCTCGGCAACGGCGAAGAAGTTCGCGACGCGGTCGCCGGTTTTGAAATGATGCCACGCGGCGTAGGCAAACACTGCGGCGAGAGCCACGCGTATAAGGAATGCCGAGAAGGGGGAGAGGAACAGGAGTTCGGGGAATACGGATAACATAGCTTTCAGGTTTCAGCTTACAGCTTTCAGGAAATACTACAATATGCCACAGTAGATATGCAGAGGGTATGAAAAAAGAAATTGCCGTCCTGCTGCACAATATCCGAAGCGCGCACAATGTCGGCTCGATATTCCGCACCGCCGACGCGGCGGGGGTCTCAAAGGTCTACCTCACGGGGCACACGCCGACGCCCCTTGACCGGTTCGGTCGTGTCCGGAAAGACATCGCGAAGACGGCACTCGGCGCGGAGAAATATATTCCGTGGGAACATCATGCGGCACCGATACGATTGATCTCGCGATTGAAAAAAGAAGGATGGAATGTCGTCGGCATCGAGCAGAGTCCGCAGGCTATCGATTATAGGAAGTTCTCCGCCGGAGGCGGATCCTCCTCCGGAGGAAGGGTCAAAAAACCGACGTTGTTTATTTTGGGCAACGAAGTAAACGGCATCCCAAAAAGTACCCTCAAGATATGCGATGTGGTCGTAGAAATTCCCATGCACGGCAAAAAAGAGTC
>JBBUAA010000093.1:0-4412 GCA_038061075.1 Patescibacteria group bacterium
TATATATTGAGCCCTCGCCAAGTGGCGATTATTATTTTAAAAGGTCCGGTAATGCTTTCCCGCTGACTGTCACGGTAGCGCAGGCGGGGTAGTCCGGACAAATTACAATGGTTACTGATACAGAAGAGAACAGAGTCGTTACGAACGAGGACGAGATGGACGAACAAGGCTTGCCCGCCGAAGCCTTGGCGAAGGCGGGCCCGATGGCGGAACTTTTGAGCGCCGCGCCGACGCCGCCCGAATTGGATGATGTCGTCGAAGGGCCGGTCATCGCGGTCGGTCGCGCGCGCGTATTCGTCGACCTGCACCCCTTTGGTACGGGCATCATCTACGGCCGCGAATATCTATCGGCGCGCGAGTCGCTCAAAAACGTGAACATCGGCGACACCGTCACCGCAAAGGTGGTCGGCACCGACAATACCGAAGGCTACATCGAACTCTCCTTGCGTGAGGCGCGACAGGCGCTCATCTGGAACGAGGCCGAGGTCGCCATGCAGAAGAAGACCGTCTTCGAACTTCCCGTTACCGACGCCAACAAAGGCGGGCTCATCATCAATTGGAACGGCATCCACGGATTCCTTCCCGCCTCCCAGCTCGGTGCCGCGCACTATCCGCGCGTGCCCGACGGCGACAAGGAGAAAATATTCGTCGAACTCAAGAAGCTCATCGGCACGAAGCTTGAGCTCATGGTCATCACCGCAAATCCGAAAGAGCAGAAACTCATTTTCTCGGAGAAAGGCGCAGGCACGTCGGAACGTTCATCTCTCGTGGAGAAATATCATGTCGGCGATGTCGTCGAAGGCATGGTCACGGGCGCGACGGAATTCGGCGTCTTCGTGAAGCTCGAAGAAGGGCTCGAGGGCCTCGTGCATATTTCCGAAATGGATTGGGCGCTCGTCGAAAATCCGAAGACGCGCTACAAGGCGGGCGAGGTCATCAAGGTGAAAGTCATCGAGATAAAGGACGACAAAGTGTCGCTCTCGATAAAGGCGCTCATTGAAGACCCGTGGAAGGCCGCGGGCGCGAAATACAAGAAGGACCAAAAAGTGGATGCGGTGGTCATCAAATACAACAAGCACGGCGCACTCGCTTCTATCGAGGAGGGCGTCGCGGGCCTCGTGCATGTTTCCGAATTCGGGAGCGAGGAGGACCTGCGGGCAAAACTCGAACTCGGCAAAGTGTACCCGTTCACGATTACGTTTTTTGAACCTAAAGACCGCCGAATGACTCTTAAACCCGCTGCGTAAACACCTTCTTTTCACCCCGTTAGATAACTGCGTATCTAACGGGGTGGGTCCAAGGACCGGAGGATGACGTTAAAACCCGCAAATTAGCTGTCAGCTGTTGAAATGGTTCATCGCCTGTTCGCGGCCTTCGGTGACGATACTTTCGAGCGCGTGGGCGACGCGCTTGAATACGCGCTTCAATTCTTCGAGCTCGTGCGCGCGGAATTTGGTCAGAATGAAATTCAGGATGACCTTGTCCCCTTCGGGCTTCCTGAGCGCGCCGCCTGCAGTCGAGGGCGAAACCCCGATGCGCACGCGCGTGAACTTTTTTGTCTTGAGCGCCCGCATCACGGACTCCAACCCCTTGTGCCCGCCGCTTCCGCGGTCGTACGAGAGCTTCACTTTTCCGAGCGGCAGGTCGAGGTCGTCGTAGACGACCACCAATCGCTCGGCCGCCTTTACGCTCTTCACGAATTTGAGGAGCGCCGAGCCGGATTTGTTCATGAAGGTGTCGGGAAGTACGAGCGCCGCGGCGCTTTTGCCTCGTCCCGCCGTGGCGGGGCCGACCATGACGCCCGCGACGTGCGCTTTCGCCTTCGTATCCTCGCGGAATTCTCCTGATTTCAGGCTTTTGGCGAAATATTCCACCGCCATGCGCCCCGCATTGTGCCGCGTCGCCGTATATTCCTCTCCCGGATTCCCCAAACCGACGATTACCCAGCCCATATGAATAGTCAGTAGTGATTAGTGCGTAGTGCGTAGTAAAAAAATAAAACAAAATCAAATTCCGATGACTACAAACTATACACTATCATCTACAAACTACTAATCGCTTGGTGTCAATCGTCGGCGGGCAGTAGAATGCGTTCACCCCGTTAGAAGCGCATGGAGCTCATGAAAAAAATTCTAACGAAGCCGACTCTCCGACCGTTACGATGCAATATGTATTCAATATGAACGCTTCTAACGGGGCGGGCATGAACAATGATGTCGCCTCTCCCAAGAATTCTTCGGGTTCCTCGCGATCATTTTTCACCTACACGGTCGTCGCATTGGGATTAGCCCTCTTTATCCGCTTTTTCATCGCGGCCCCCTATGTCGTTCAGGGCGCTTCCATGGAGCCGACCTTCCATGACTGGCATTACCTCATTATCGACCGCATTTCATACGACCTGACGGAGCCAAAACGCGGTGATGTCATCGTTTTCGACCTCCCGCAGGACACCAGCCGCTCGCTCATCAAGCGCATCATAGGGCTCCCCACTGAGACGGTCGTCCTCAAGGGCCAAAGCGTCACTATCGTGAACGCGGAGCACCCCGACGGACTCACGCTTACGGAGCCGTATCTCGATCCGGCAAATCTGACGGGCTCGAATGAGATGACGGTGACGCTCGGAGTCGACCAATTTTTCGTCTTGGGCGATAATCGCCGCGTATCCGCGGACTCGAGACTCTGGGGGACGCTCCCGCGCAACGACATCGTCGGAAGAGTTTTTCTGCGTCTTTTTCCGTTCCAAGATATCGCTGTCCTCCCCGGAAAGTCACGCTACTCGGAATAAATTATGATCCGCCTCAAAGATACGCGTCACGCCTCGACCGCCGCGTTCCTCGCGTCGGCCATCAAGATCGCGGAGTACTACGGATTCACCCCGCTCGAATCGGCGCCACGCCGGGACTACAGGGAGGCGCGACAGATGCGTGAGCGCGCGGCAAAAAATGAGACCGAAATCTCTTTCGCGCGGCGCGAAGAGCGCGCGCTGGTCGCGGCGGCAAAGCGCTGTGTGGCGTGCGCGCGGAACGGGAGCGACTCGCTCCTCTTGTGGCAGACAAGTGATAGCGGCAAGGAACGCGGCGGGCCGCCCTCAGTATCGCTCGAACTTCACATCATCGGCAACGGCTCCGCCATCGCCGAAGCGCTCCTCATTGTCGTTGCAAACGCGATAGCGCAGGAATGCGGATTGGGCGAGCGCGTACTCTCCATCAACAATATCGGCTCCACCGAATCTTCCAACCGCTTCGTACGCGACGTGGGCACGTATTTGCGCAAACACATCGAATCTATCTCGCCGACGCTCCGCCCGCGCGCGGCGCTCGATCCCTTGGGCACGCTCGTGCAATTGATAGAGCGCGGACATCCCGCGATGCCGCGCGCGCCGCAGGCGATGGAATACCTGACCGAGGACGAGCGCCGGAGATTTTGGGATCTCTTGGAATATCTGGAGGCGTTCGGACTTCCCTACGAACTTTCGCCGCATGTCTTGGGAAGCCGCGACTGCTGGTCGCATTCGCTGTATCAGGTAAGCGGCGTCGATCCCGAGACCGGCTCGCGCATCCCCATCGCGTTTGGCGGGCGGTACGACCCCTTGGCGGCGCGCTTCGCGGCGGCGCCGACTTCCGCCGCGACTATTTCCATCACCTGCGAGATACGCGGGAAGACACGCGCGAAACGCGAGGTCGCCGGCGTCCCGTCTATCTACTTCGCGCACTTGGGAGCCGAGGCGCGGCGCCGTTCGCTCTCCGTACTCGAACTCCTCCGCGCCGCGGACATACCCGTCTATCAGGGCCTAACCCACGACAGAATAGCCGAACAGATGGCGGCGGCGCGCACGCATGCGACGCCCTACATCCTCATCATGGGACACAAAGAGGCGGTCGAGGGCACGATTCTCGTGCGCGAGGTTGCGACGAATTCCCAAGAAGCGATTTCCCTTCCGGATCTGCCGAATTATCTCAAACGCCATCGCGTCGGCGGGTTGAGGACGGAGGCACATGCGTAGAAAAGCTTTCAGGTTCCAGCTTTCAGGTTCCAGGAATACTCTACTTTATTTTGGAGTTCGAAAAGATTGTAATTAGCGATGCGTTGTGCTAGAGTGCCGCGACATGAGCATTAATGCAGAGGTCAGCAAGACGGGCACGGAGAATGCGCTCGCAACTATCCGGAAATTCAGCCGGCGCGTGCAGGGTGCCGGTCTCATAAAGACGGTGCGCAAGGGCCGCTACTTCGCCCGCGATGCCTCGAAGATAGTGAAGAAAAAGCGTGCGCTCAAACTCATCAAACGCCGCGCCGAATTCAAACAGCTCGTCAAAGAGGGCAAGGTCGCCGAGCCGGCGCCCCGCCGCGGCTCGTACGGCGACCGTCAAGGCGCTACCTCGCGTCCGGCCGAGAGCAACCCCGTCCCCCGCTGA
>JBBUAA010000094.1:0-3658 GCA_038061075.1 Patescibacteria group bacterium
AATCTAAGCATGAGGAGAGTTTATGAATATATGCTCGTCACACTGATGCCACATCTCGGTGATGAATTAAGTGTGGGGGAAATTCAAGGTTGCTTAAATAAATATGGAGAGGTGGGGTGGGAGCTAGTTTCAATTATTGAGAATAAAACGTTTAGACAAGAGTTGTTTCAAAAAGTCGAGCGGAGTTCGGGATATAAATTCTTTTTCAAGAGGCTGAGTGAAGAATAATTCCTAGTTTTATGATCCAGATTCGACTGGGGTGCAGAAACATTTTGTTGTAGAATAGGTAGCGATATGAAACTAGAAAGTGAGGATAATAAACTAACGCATCTCCTTTCCGATTCAATAAAGTACCTGCTGGAGGCACCCATTTCCCTTGCGCTTATCATCCTTAGTTCCGTTTTTATTGCGCTGTCAATTATTCACGGGCGATATTTTGATTTCGGAGTTTTTACTTTAATCTATGCCGCGGCCAGTGGATACTGGAGACTCTTCGTAAAAGATAACAAGCTAGGTGGCAGTGCCACATATCACGTAGGTAATTTCGTTCTTTTCACCGCATGGGTAATTGTTGTCTTAAAATTTGTTCCTCTCACATGAGGGAAACAAAGTCAGACGTTTTTTTCATTCACGAACGTCAGCCACTCCAGATACTTGGGGTTTTCGCCGCGGGTTATCTTTTTGAATTCTTCGGAGATGTGTTTCGTGACGGGACCGAACGGCGACTTCATCGGTTTGTCGTTGATTGAGGCGATAGGGGTCACTTCCGCGGCGGTGCCGGTGAAGAAGCACTCATCCGATGCGAAGGCTTCCTCCGGCTTGATAGCGCGCTCCTCTACCGTGTAGCCAAGGTCCTTGGCGAGCGTCAAAACGCTCCAGCGCGTAATGCCGGGGAGTATTGAGCCGAGCGCGGGTGTCGCGATGGTCTTTCCATTCACGATGAAGAAATTCTCGCCCGATCCTTCGGCGATATTGCCCTCTGCGTCGAGCTGCATGCCCTCGTCGTAGCCTTTTTTCACAGCTTCACGCACGCTAAGCATAGAGTTGATGTAATTACCCGTCAGCTTCGCGCCGGGAATCGTCGTCTCGGGATGTACGCGCTGTGTCTTTACGATAATGACGCGCGCCGGCTCGTCGCCCAAGTACGCGCCCCACGGCCACGCGGCCATGGCGATCTCGATGGGGCAGTTGGTCGGCAGTACGCGGACCTCGCCGAATCCGTAGTAGATGATAGGCCGGATGTAGCAGGATTTCAGTTCGTTCGCTTTTACCAATTCCACCGCGGCCGCGCACAGTTGGTCCACCGAATAGGGAAGCTTCATATCCAGACCCGCACCGGAAAATTCGAGGCGTTCCATGTGTTTGCGCAAATGGAATATCGCGGGGCCCTTCGCGGTCTCGTACATGCGGATGCCTTCAAAAGCGCCGGTACCGTAATGGAGCGAGTGCGTGAGCACGTGTATCTTCGCATCGGCCCAGGGGACGAGCTTGCCGTTGAACCAAATATACTTTGTCGCTTCCATCCAACGATTATGCGGTCAAATGTGTGAGTACACAAGATGTGAATTCCTCCGTCGAAAGGGTACCACCGAGATCTTTGGTCTTTTCGCCCGCGTTCCACGCGGCGAGAACGGCCGCCTCAATAGCGTCCGCTTCTTTTTGCAGGTCGTATGTGTGGCGCAAGAGCATCGAGAGGGAAAGTATCTGCGCGGTCGGGTTCGCGATATTTTTCCCTGCGATGTCGGGAGCGGAGCCGTGCGAAGGCTCATACAATCCGAATTTCTTTCCGCCGAGGCTCGCCGACGGCAGGAGCCCGAGGCTGCCGACTATCGCTCCTCCGAGGTCGCTCAAAATATCGCCGAACATGTTGTCGGTCACGATGACGTCGAACGCGACGGGGTTACGCACGAGCTGCATGGCCGCATTGTCCACGAACATGAATTCCAACGCCACGGCGGGGAAGTCTTTCTGGACGCTCCGCACCACGTCGCGCCAGAGGCGTGACGTTTCGAGCACATTGGCCTTGTCCACGACGGTGAGTTTGTTCTTGCGCGCGGACGCCGCGAGGAAGGCGACCCGCACGACCCGTTCTATCTCACCCGCCGCGTACGTGCTCGTATCCTCGGCCATCTGTTCGCCGTTCTTTTCGTACCGGCGCTTCTCGCCGAAGTAGATTCCCGACACGAGTTCGCGCACGATAAGCACGTCCATACCCGTGATTATTTCCGGCTTGAGCGAACTGAAGTGTTCGGTGCCTGCCCACACGCGCAAAGGCCGCAAGTTGGCAAAGAGGTCGAATTTCTTCCGCAATCCCAGAATGACCTTCTTCTCGGCGTCCTTCCACCGCGGACTTTCCTGATCGGCGACGGGCCCGCCGACGGCGCCGAAGAGGATAGCGTCGGATGCTTCACATATCGCTATCGTTTCTTTGGGCAAATGTTCGCCGTACGAATCATACGCGGCGACACCGACGGCCGCCTCCGTGGCCTCGAATGTGTGGCCGAACCGCGTGTTCACCGCTTCAAGTACGCGGAGCGCCGAGGTCATGATCTCGCGTCCTATCCCGTCACCGGGCAATACTGCAATAGTTCCTTTCATACCCGGCTAGTACAATTTCGAATAATTTCTGCCGCAGCTTCAACTGCGAAGGTTTGCAAGATGTTCATGTCAGTTTTTCTTTTCATACGTTGGTGAATATTCATAGAAGGCAATTCGAAATTGTCCTGCCGGGTCATACGCGTTTTTTGGATGTTTTCCCGCCCGCGCGGACGCGCCGTGTGTGCTGTGGCGATCTGTTGAGCGCGCTCAAAAGCGCGCGCAGCGACGCCCCGACGATATTGGGGTCGATGCCGACGCCGAAATACGGGATGCCCGTCTCATCGGCGATGCCGATATATGCGACCGCACGCGCGTCCTCTCCGCTTCCCAGCGCGTGTTCTTCGTAGGAGAGGAAGGAATACGTCCCGACGTGCGCGAATTTCAGCGCCTTACTGAAGGCGTCGATGGGGCCGTTGCCGGTGCCCGCGATGGTTTTCTTTTTTCCGTTGACCGTCACGACCGCCGAGATGCTCGTGACGTCGCCCTTTGCGCTGCTCGAATCCTTGGTCTTGAAACTCTCGAGCGAGAGGGGAGAGTCCCTGTTCACGTACTCCTCTTCGAAGGCCTGCTTGATAGTCGCGGGCAGGACCTCGCGTCCGGTTTTGTCCGAGATGAGCTGCACCATCCGCCCCAATTCGGGGTGCATCGGTTTGGGGACGCTGAAGCCGAATTCGGTCCGCAGTACATGCGCGACGCCGCCCTTGCCGGATTGGCTGTTGATACGGACGAGCTGTTGGTAGGTGCGCCCGACGTCTTTGGGGTCCATCGGGATGTAGGGGACTTCCCACTGCGGAGAGCCTGCGGCCTCCATGGCTTGGAAACCCTTGTTGATGGCGTCCTGGTGCGAACCGGAAAAGGCGGTGAATACGAGTTCGCCCGCGTACGGATGCCGCGGATGGACGCTGAGGCCGGTGCAATCCTCGAAGGTCCCGATGATGCGGTCGATATCGCGGAGGTCGAGCTTTGGATCGACCCCTTGGGTGTGCATGTTGAGCGCCAGTGTCACGATGTCGACATTGCCCGTCCGCTCGCCGTTGCCGAAGAGCGTGCCTTCCACGCG
>JBBUAA010000095.1:0-5837 GCA_038061075.1 Patescibacteria group bacterium
CTCCGGCCCCCTCTTTCAAGAAAAATAACAAGTTTGTTTTTCTTGAAAGGGGAAACAAAATTCCCCTGCACCTTAAAACCTAAGAGGGTATTAACATATAGTTCGGTGATCTTGGATCTTGTGTCAGAGTTTTCAGGTTTTACACCATTTCGTAAAGAGGAGGAACGGGCCATGAAAAAGATCATCATCGAAGGGATGGTCGCAGTCGCGATCGTCGCGTTCGCCTTCGCGGCGGACGCCCAGATCATCAAGGTTTCCAAGGACGCCGAGCACCTGTTCATCCACGCGAGTCTCGTGACGGATGCCAAGGAGCTCAAGATCCTGAAGGACAAGATCGAGACGCTCGAGAAGCTGAAGTCCGAACTCAACATGGAGCAGGTGGAGAAACTCAACAGCCTGATGAAGAAGATCGTGGAGCTTGAGTCCAAGCTCGCGGCCGGCGGTCAGCAGGTCGCCAAGGCCAAGGATCCGGTTGACATCAAGTCGTTGGAAGCGAAGTTCGAGGCCATGTTCATGGCCAAGTCCGTGGACATTAACCGCGAGTTCACCGACCTCTGGAATGACTCCAAGGCCATCCGCGAAAAGCTCTCCAAGCTGGAGCGGGAGGTCAAGGAGGCCCGACAGACCGCTGATGAAGCGAAGGTCACGGCCAGCCAGGCCGAGGCCGCAACAATCATCCTCAAGCAGGACGTCAACAAGGTAAAGGGCCAACTCGACACCAAGCTCGACAAGGACGAAGCGCCGCTGAAGTATCAGCGGCACATCAGCTTCGTCCTCGGCGCCGAGTACCTCTGGGATCCGCAGGACAGCGTCGTCGGCGGCAGTCTCCTACTCGCCATTCCCTTGCACGAAAGTGCATGGGAGTTCCGCTTGGGTGGAACAGCGGGCGGAGCGCTCAACGCCGGCGGCGTAGGTCTCGCCGCGGAAGTGGGGTTCGCCTACAACTTTGAGTCTGCCTCCGGGCTGTCGCTCGGACTCGCCGGGGTGTACAACACCCAGAAGAGCGACCAGTGGGCCACCAAGGCTCATGGGGTCGGGGCGCAACTCAAGTTGGTCTACACCTTCGAGCAGATGATCCGCCTCTCATTCGGACTCGGCGGCATCTACAAAATCTCCGGCGATGGGCCGGTGGAGAAGGTGGACGCGACGCACGAGCAGGCTACCCTGAACAGGGTCTTCGGCCAGCTCGTGACGGTCGGTCTCGGCATCCCGCTGGAATGCATCTTCAGCGACGCCTGCAAGCCGAGCCCCCCCGAAAACTGATCGGTCCCCCAGTGGGACAAGGGGGTGGCGGTTCCTCCGCCGCCACCCCCGTTTACCCTCTACAGATAGGAGAAGTTCAGCGTTCTGCCACCAGGCGGAACGATGACCAATAGCGTTAGGGGTGAAGCAATTCGCCCCCTCTCGCCTCATTCATCAATCTTTGGTGAATGGAGTAAGGGAAAAAGTTCATTAAAATTTAAGGTAGGTTATAAAAAATTCTTAGTCCGCGAAGAGAATATTAATTTAGTATTTTCTTGGCGGACTATGATTTTAGGACACACTACGATACACATTTCAAAAGGAGGCTCTGATCATGAAAACGAAACTCGTGTGCGCGTGTGTGATGATTCTCGCTTGTGTCGCCTGTGGCGACATCAACCGCGAGATCAAGTCGATCGACGACGCCGGTGGTCAGACGTCGGTGACCGAGATCGACGCGGGCAACCCGACCCAGGATGGCGGCAACGTCACCCCGGACGCGGGCCAGCCCACAAGCGACGCCGGCACGGATGCCGGCACCAACCCTGACGCCGGGACGACCGACGACGCTGGCCAGATCGCCGACGGTGGCAACCCCACCGATGGCGGGACGGTCAATGACGCCGGAACGACCGACGACGCCGGAACGACCGTTGACGGTGGCACCACCACCGACAGCGGCAACCCCGACGACGCGGGCACGACGACGGACGGTGGCACGGAAACCAAGCACAAGTTCACCCCGGCAACGGGATCGACTTGCACGCTCTGGGGTCCGGGCGTAGCCAACCCTGTCGGCTCGGTCGCCGGAACCGGCACTGAAGTCGGTGTCTCGGATGCGGCCGACTCGCTCACCTGCAACATTGCCCCGATCGCTTGCGACGGGGACATTGCGAAGGTCTGCAAAGTGCTTCCCGGACACGAGTCCGAGAGCACACCCGACCCGGGTTGCAACTTCGCCGGTGTTTGCGCCGTCTACATGACGGAGCAGGCGGATGGCGGAACGCCCGACAGCGGGGTTACTCCCGATGCTGGAACGCTGGACGCCGGTGTGACGGAAGACGCGGGTAACACCGTGGACGCCGGAACGCCGGACGCAGGGACGGTCGAAGACGCTGGCACCGCAGACGCGGGCCAGACGATCGATGCCGGGGTACAGCCCGAGTGCCTCAAGGACTCGGATTGCCCGCCCGGTGCCGAAATCGACTGCCGCGCGCCCAAGTGTGAGCTCGGCAAGTGCGAGTACCCGGCTGTCCGCGAAGGCATGTCCTGCAAGAGCGATCTCAAGGACTGCACGCTGGACGTCTGCCGGGGTGGTAACTGCATGTACGAGGATATCTCATGCGGCGTCGGCAACGAGTGCGTGGAAGGCAAGGGGTGTCAGCCCCTGCCCCAGTGCACCAAGGATGCCGATTGCCCGCCCACCGGCGAGCAGTGCACCATCAACACCTGCGACGCAGGGAAGTGCGCTCCGCACCCCAAGGTCAACGGCACTGCTTGTGAGGATGGGCTGTTCTGCACGGTCAACGACCAGTGCCAGAACGGCGCGTGTCTCCCTGGCGGCGCCCGCGACTGCGGTGTGACCAACGAGCCGTTCTCCTACATGGCGTGCGACGAAAGCGTCAACGCCTGCGTGAAGCTGGTGGTGGACGGATGTTACGGGCTTGAGGTCGTGGACCCCGGCCCCGACGCCGTCTCCTGCACCTGGTGGTCGGCCGCTGGCAGCAATTTGGGGAGTTTCGCTCCCCATGACAACATCAGTACCTCCAGCCCCGACGGCGCTTGCGCCGTCACCTGTTACGACGCGAACGGCAACGATGTGTCGCCACAGGGCTGTTCCGGCCAGTGGTTTGCGGGTCATCCGCAGTCCTGGTCAGCACCGGGAGGTCAGCTCACCCACGGCAAGGGCTGCACCTGGGACGACAAGCAGAAGCCCTAAACAACCTACCTACGTTCTTTCACTCTCCTGACGCGAGGAGCAACACGAATCACGAGGACTGGCGCCGTTCCGCCAGTCCTCATTTCTACAATGCTCATGAATCCCGGGTACTCGGGATTGTGGCCAGCGTAGAGATGAATAATCTCTAACAAAAATCCACCCGACTCTCTCAGGTGGTTTTTTGTTGTTAACGACCAAAATTTTGATATATTTTGGGGCTTGACAGGTGATATAGCTACATAGTAAAATTAAACCACTATGCAAGAAGTATTAAGCAAACTCCGAGAACACGATAAAAATTTTGAACAGATAGCCCAGCAGTTTGAATCTGTTGACAAACGGTTTGAATCTGTTGACAAACGGTTTGAATCTGTTGACAAACGGTTTGACCAAATTGACGGTCAGATAGATTTTATTGTTAAGAAAGTTTTAGAACATGATGGGCGGTTTGAGCGCATTGAAGAAAATATGGCAACAAAAGAAGACGTTTCTAAAATGACAAATACTTTAGATAGGATCGTTAAACTTGTTGAGACCAAAGACCAAGAGTCAGCGCTTATGGCGTATGGCCTTAGAAATGTTGAGGAAAAAGTTGAAGGGCACGATCGAGATATTAAAAAAATGAAGATCGCTCTTGAATTAAGCTAAAATAAACGAAACAAAAAAATCGCTCTACCATGGGCGATTTTTTGTATTATTCTACCAGACTGTTATCCACATCGTTTTCCTTGACAAATTAGCCAAAAAGTGGTAGTTTATTATGTTACTTTACAGTAGTAATACAATGGGGGAATTGTACCTTGATAACGGCTTTGTTGAGCCCAACAAAGCTTACAAATAGAACTAAATGGAAATTCGGAAAGTTTACCATAACGAAAGATACAGAAAGAGAGGATGGGAAGATGAAAACGAGAGAAGAAATTCAGGCCAGGTTGTCGGAGAACTCGTCCAAGATAGACGACGTGCGTGAGGCCTTAAAAGAGGCCAAGGAAAAAAGAGGGGAGTGCAGCGCGTCGCTTTGGAAGCTCAAAGAGGATCGCACGAGGCTCATGAACAAGAGGGGTAATCTGGGCCGCCAGATTGAAGACGAAACCTTCAAGACCGTGCCGGACGAAGCGAAGCTGAAGAACTGGAGAGACGAGGCGGAGGGATCGCGGATAGAAACGGACGGCATCAGGGAGGCGTCTTTGATAATTCAGTACGCTCATAGGGAAAAAGAAAACGAGATTCAGCAGTTGGGCGCGTTGGAGGATGAGTTGGCGCGCGAGATTCGGGAGGACGAGGAACTCTTGCGGCGGTTTGGGCAGATTGGAAGTGGCGGTCCGGCTGTGGCGCAGACCACGGTTGTGCCGATAGCTCCGATCGTTCAGGTCAAAGGGAATGACGGTGAGAGTCGTCCGGAATGGGATCGGATTCGTGTCGCCTGGAACAAGATCGGCGAGGAACGAGCTGAGATTGAAGAGGCTAAACGCCGGCTGGCCGAAGGTGGTGCGGCGCAAGACGAACGCGAGCGTCAGCAGAACGAGAGCAAGGCCACCTTGGCCGAGCGATTGGTTGAGGTGGAAGGGGTGCAGGCACATGCCAAGGCTGAAATGCAGCGTGTGGAAGTCCGTCAAACAAAACAGGACAACCGCGAACGAGGATTTAACGATCGTGAAGCGGGGTCAAAGGTTCGCGAAGAGACGTTGGCGCAGTTGAAAGCAGCGGCCGATGAGTCGCTGGCGAAGGTTGAACAGGCGCGGCAGGCGCGGCAGGTAGAAGAAGCCGCCGCGCGCGAACGAGCGGAGCTGTACGCGCAGTCTCTGCAAAAAAGCCGTGAGGATATTGACGCGGCCAATCGGTCGCTCGTGGAGCTACAGGAAAAAATCCGCGCGCGGCAAA
The DNA here is from genome assembly GCA_038061075.1 of Patescibacteria group bacterium. GTDB lineage: Bacteria > Patescibacteriota > Minisyncoccia > Phycocordibacterales > UBA2100 > UBA10103. The sequence goes on from JBBUAA010000095.1 coordinate 5,063, forward strand.
TTGAGATGGAAGAGGTGACGGCCAAACTTACCAAGGTTAGATCCGATCTCGCCGCCACCATGGCCGACATTACGATTGAAGAAGTCGGTGATGCCAAGACGACCGCTCCAACTTCGGCGCCGATTGTGCCGGACAGCCAGCCGACAACGCAATTTCTGGAAAGGATTTTTGACAAACAGGGATTCCCCAGGCTGCGCCTTCTGATGGAGACAGACTCGTTTGAGCAGATCAGCAATCTGCTCCAAACAGTTGAACAGCTTGGGGCGCAAAAGGCTACCCAGTATGTGTCACTGCAGACAGCGATGCGCGGGGCCCCGCCGGAACAGATTTCTTGGCTGAGGTATTCCTTGCAACGCGTCGCCGACCAGTCCGAGCTTTTTGAACAGCTCGGCGCCGCCCTTAGAATCATTTTGAACCTCAAGCTGGAGGTGGCCGGTCTTAACACCGCCATTCACCGGCTGGAGGATCAGCTTGAGACCCTCCGCGAGGAGAAAGGCGTATCGGTGGTGCATAGTTGGAACACCGCCGCGCGGCTGGGTCAGCTGTTCAGAACCACGGCTATGCCGGTCGCCGGGATCGTATTGCTCGTAATACTGGCGCTCGGCGTGATTACCTATCGCGCCGAGATTGGACGCATCGCGTCCAGTGTTTCGGAGACAACGCCCAAGCCCGCGGCAACCAAGCCACCGGCAGTCACTGTAAAACCTTCGTCATCTATCGCGCTCAGGGTGGAACAATGGATTCAGGAGTGGAAAGTCCGCCGAGAGCGACAGGA
>JBBUAA010000096.1:0-2996 GCA_038061075.1 Patescibacteria group bacterium
GAGGGCGATATGGCAAAGTTGCAAAACGGCGTTTCGGCTTTCGACCAGAGAAAAGCGAAAATACAAGAGGTGCTCGGACAAATAAAGCCCGAGACCATGAAGGAGTATGCCGGTAAAACAAGTTTTCTGAAGGCCGCGATAGGGCTCGGGGGTGCTGAAGGAGTTGCAAAAGTATATCAAGACCACCTGATGAACCTTGCGTTTGAAGACCCGGAAACTTTTGCGGAAGTAGAGAAGAATTTTGATGCACTGAAATCATTTAAAGAGGGGTCTTATAAGGACGTCGATGAGGAACTGACCGCCCAATACAAAGCACTTGGATTGACCGAGACGGCGTTTTTGAAGATTATGCAAATCCCCGATGAGGAGGAACGCACCGTCGCGCTTCGCGAGGAGGCGAAGGATGCCCTCGGATGGTTTTGGGAGAGGCCGACGGGTTGGAGGAATAAGGTGCGCGAACTTGCCGGCAGAAGGGACGAGATGGAGCAGATGAATAAGGCACTTGATGACCACTCGCATAAATTCGGCTCAATCCTCGGGCTTCTTGTAGACAAGAACGAAACGATACGGACCGCGTTCAATCAGGAATTGCTCGGGACGCGCAAGAAACCGGAGAAGCTTATGAGTTTTTCACAAATGAAAGGCGCGCTTCCCAGTAGGGAGCAGGTGGAAAAAGACCGAACGGCGTTTCGCACGGAAAAAGGCTACGATCTCAATAAGGACACCTTTGATCCGGGTAATCTTGCCATAGATGACCAGTTCGCGAGTATGTTCAAACAAAAGCAAAAGGGTCTACAGGCGGGAAGCGGAGGCATCTGGAAGAATGTACTCTTGCCGATGTTGTTCATGTTGGTCGCTCCGCCGCAAAACCCGAAATTGCGTATGCCCACCCCCTAACGGGAATCAATATTGTATGAAATCTATGACCCCAACAGAACTCTACGATACCTTTTACGGCTTTATGGAATCCGGAGACGAGGCAGGTGCTCGCTCGTTTCTCTCGGAGCATCTTGGAGAATTCCCGGAAGCGACGAGAAATGAGCTTATCTCAGCCTTTCTTACCGAGGCCATCTCTGAAGAGGCGGAAGTGGTACGGGCACGGGCCGAGATAGGGAAAGAAGCATTGGAAACGGTCGCTGAGATTCAGGGGGCGAAAAAGGAGATCGAAAATCAGAACCGCATCATCCAGTTGAGAGAACAGCTTGGCGCGAAATAATTCTAGTTCTTAAATCTCCCGTGCCCTATATTGTAACGCCTCAAGCATGTGAGACGGTTCGATGGAATCAGAAACGGCGAGGTCGGCTATCGTGCGCGCGAGCTTGATGGTGCGGTGGTAGCCGCGCGGAGAGAGCTTCATGGAGCGCGCGGCGCCGACCAGTGTTTCCTCGGCCTTTTGCGTGAGGTTGGAGAGCGACTCTATTTCGCGCGGCCCCATATCGGCATTCGTTGAGACATTGCGTACGTCTTTGAATCGTTCGCGTTGAAGCAGGCGCGCGGCGGAAACGTATTCCCGCGCGCGTTTCGTCTCCCCTGCGCTCTTTTTTATCCGCGTCGAGAGTGACTCCGGCGGCATTTCCCCGACCGAGACCCACATATCGACGCGGTCGGCGACGGGCCCCGATATTTTCCGCCGATATTTTTCGATGGTGTGCGGCATACATTGGCAGCGTCGCGTCCCCGCGAACCCGCACGGGCACGGATTCAGCGCGGCGATGAGCATGAAATTCGCGGGGAAGGTCGCCGAGCCCTTGGACCGCGATATCGAGACGACGCGGTCCTCCAGCGGTTCGCGGAGCGCGTTGATGACATCGCGGTGGAATTCGGGAAATTCGTCCGCAAACAGCACGCCGCGGTGCGCCAAGGTCGCCTCTCCCGGGCGCGGCGTACCCGTGCCGCCGCCGATGAGAGATGCATACGATGATGTGTGGTGCGGGGAGCGGAAGGGAGGGCGGAAAATGATGCCGCCCGCCAGTGTCCCCGCGAGGGAGTGGATGGTCGTGACCTCTATCATTTCCTCCTCGGAGAGGTCGGGAAGTATCGCGCGGCACGCTCGCGCGAGCAGGGTCTTCCCCGTGCCGGGAGGGCCATAGAGCGCGATGTTGTGGCCGCCTGCGGCCGCGATGACGAGCCCGCGCTTCGCGCTCTCCTGTCCGCGTATCTGGTCGAGCGCCGGATCATCGTCCGTGGTCGCCCGCTTCCGCGGAGGAATACGACGCGGCTCGGTATCTTCCTCGAGCTGCTCCAAAATATCTTTGAGCGAGATGACCGCGTGCACGCGGATGCCCGAAATGAGCGCCGCCTCTTCGGCGTTTTCTTCGGGGAGATAGATATCAGTGAAGCCGGCATCGCGTGCGGCGGAGGCAATCGAAAGAGCACCGAGAATAGCGCGCACCGAGCCGTCGAGCGCGAGTTCTCCGGCAAACACCTTGCCCGCCGGCGCGAATGCGGCCTGTTCGCTCGCCAAGAGGAACGCGAGCGCGAGCGGCATATCAAAGACCGCCCCCTCTTTTTTGAGCGCGGCGGGCGCGAGCGAGAGAACTATCTTCTTGTTGCTCTTTTTGGGCGATTCGAGCTCGCCGGTATTGCGTATCGCGGCGGCAAGGCGGTCTTTCGCTTCTTCCACCGATTTGTCGGGCAGGCCGACTATCGTGAAAGCATGCAATCCTTTTGCGATATCGCACTCGACGGAGACGACAGCGGCTTTCGGGAGCATCGGCTGCGCGCCGTATACGCGCGCAAAGCCGGATTCTATTTTTTGTTTCGAACCCACACGGTCAGGGTACAGGCTTTAGGACGCAGATTCTAGTGGATGCGGTGAATAGAGCATGTTTGAAAACCTCTCCAGAGCGTGCCGGAGCGCAGTTTTTTGACGGAGGAATGGCTCAAACCGTCAAAAATACCGCGCTCCGGCACGCGGCACTTGCTTCAGTCTATAAAGAAGGTGGGTCTAAGGTATTGATAGCAAGCTATCAATACCTTAGACCCGAATGAATATT
>JBBUAA010000097.1:0-2360 GCA_038061075.1 Patescibacteria group bacterium
CTGCCGTACGAATTCCTCTCCACTTCGATATCCATGAGGCCGAGCGTCTCCTGACCTGCCATTTTGTTGCCGACGGATTTCGAGAGCATGATGGCGCCCGCGCAGGTCCCAAAGATATTCGGTATTTTTTTGATGTCCTCAAATATTCCTTCTCGCCGGCAGAGTTTGTAGAGCGTCGTGCTTTCTCCCCCCGGAATTATCAGACCGCGGAGTCCTGCGATATCCTCTTTCGTCCTGACCGAAACGACCTCAATATCTCTTTGTATTTTCTTGGCGGCGGCGCGGGTAGCGTCGAGATGTTCCTCCACATCCCCTTGATAGGCGAGTACCCCTATCCGAATCTCCTTTTTCACATTATTTGCCGCGCTCGGCGAGGCGGGTCGTGAGCTTCGATATCTCCTCTCCCGCCATTGCTTCGCCCAAGCCTTCGCTTGCCGCGGCGACTTTCTTTGGGTCGTTGAAATGAGCGACCGCATCCACTATCGCGCGAGCACGCTTGGCGGGGTGGCTGCTCTTGAATATCCCCGAGCCCACGAAAACGCCGTCAACTCCCAACTGCATGCAGAGCGCCGCATCGGCGGGAGTCGCAATGCCGCCGGCGGCGAAATTCACGACGGGCAATCGGCCGAGTTTCGCTATCGCGAGGAGGAGCGCGGGCGGGACGCGGTATTCAGCGGCCTTGGCTTTGATTTTCTTGAGCTGCTTCTTTTTCAAAAATTCCTGCAGCTCGGCAATCCCGCGTTTGACCGCGCGAATATGTCGGACTGCCTCGACGATATTCCCGCTCCCTGCTTCGCCTTTTGTGCGTATCATCGCGGCACCTTCATTGAGCCGGCGCACCGCTTCTCCCAGATCGCGCGCGCCGCAGACGAAGGGGATGGTGAAAACAGTTTTGTCCACATGGAACTCTTCGTCGGCGGGTGTGAGGACCTCGCTCTCATCGATGAAATCCACTTCCAGAGCTTGGAGCACCTGCGCTTCGGCAAAATGTCCGATGCGGCACTTGGCCATCACGGGAATGGTCACCGCTTTCTGTATTGCCCGTATCATTGCAGGGTCCGACATCCGCGCGACGCCGCCGTCTTTGCGGATGTCCGCCGGCACGCGCTCCAGCGCCATGACAGCCACCGCGCCCGCTTTTTCGGCTATTGTCGCCTCCTCCGCATTCGTGACATCCATGATGACGCCGCCTTTCTGCATGCGCGCCAACCCCGCTTTCAGCGAGAATGTCCCTTTTGATGATCTTTTTACCATATTCCGCGCATTCGTACGGACGAAAGTATACTGTATAATGCCTCGCATGTCACAAATCCTCGTGTCGGGTTCTCTGGCGTACGACCGCATCATGGATTTTCCGGGGCTCTTCAAAGACCACTTCGTCGCCGACAAGCTCCACAACATCAACGTGAGCTTTCAGGTCGCGGACCTCTCGGAACAATTCGGCGGCACCGCAGGCAACGTCGCGTACAGCTTGGCGCTGCTCGGTGAGCAACCGCACATCATCGGTACGGTCGGCTCGGATTTCGTCCGCTACCGCACATGGATGGAGAAATTCGGGATAGAGACCGGCTCCATCCGCGTGTTTCCCGACAAGCCGACCTCGGCCGCGTTCATCATCACCGACCATGCGGACAACCAAATAGCCGCATTCCATCTCGGCGCGGGAGGGGAAGCGTACGGCGGCAAGGTCGAGACGGGCAATGTCGCGTTCGCGATGGTCTCGGCGGGGTGCGTGTCGGACATGGTATTTTTACCCGAACGGTACCGTCAGGAGAAAGTGAGATTTATTTACGACCCCGGTCAGGCGATTTCCGCGCTTTCGGGTGAGCAGCTGCGCGGCGGCTTAAGCGGAGCGGAAGCCGTGATAGGCAACGACTATGAGATCGGACTTGTTCTGCAGAAAACGGGTTTGACGGAGCGGGGAATACTGGAGCACATACAGACGCTCGTGATAACGCTCGGTGATAAGGGCGCTCGTGTCATTACGCGCAAAGAGGAGATACAGGTTCCCGCAGTGCCGGTCGAGAACGCCATCGATCCCACCGGTGCGGGCGATGCGTACTGCGCCGGATTCATCAAAGGTCTGCTTGCCAAGATGCCGCTTGAGACGACGGCCAAGTTCGCGAGCGCCGTCGCATCCTACGCGGTCGAGAGCTACGGTACCCAGATGCACCACTTCACTATTCCCGAGGTCGCGGAGCGCTATGAGAATGCGTACGGGGACCGGCTGCCAAAACTGTAAACCGGTGCATTCCGACACCGCAGGGCGTTAACCCTGCGGGTCGGGAATGCACCCTGCGCAGAGCGCAGGGCGTTGCCGGTTTTCGAACTCCTCGGCTCGGAAGCGCGCGAGCACACCA
>JBBUAA010000097.1:2370-6256 GCA_038061075.1 Patescibacteria group bacterium
GAGCACAGCTCGCGCGCTTCACTCGCTCTATGTCGTCCGTGAGCAATCGTGTATAGTTGTCCAAATGGAGTCCGATATTAAAGACAAGGGCCTCGCGACGGCGGGTATGCGCCGCATCGAGTGGGCGGAGCGCGATATGCCCGTATTGCGGCAGGTCCGTGCGCGATTTGAAAAAGAGCAGCCGTTCAAGGGTAAGACCGTTGCGGCGGTATTGCATGTGACGGCCGAGACCGCCAATCTCATGCGGACACTGAAGGCGGGAGGCGCGAATGTATTTCTTGCGGCCTCGAACCCGCTTTCGACGCAGGACGATGTCGCCGCAGCACTCGCAACTGTCTACGAAATCCCGACATTTGCCATAAAGGGAGAAAGTACGGATGCATTCTTCAAACACATCGAAGCGCTTATAGCACAGAAGCCGGTACTCACGATGGACGACGGCGCCGACCTCGTCACGACCATTCATCAGAAGCATCCGGAACTTTTGGGGAACATTCTCGGCGGCACGGAGGAGACGACGACCGGCGTCATACGGCTCCGCGCGATGCACAAAGAGGGTGCGCTCAAAATGCCCATCGTCGCGGTCAATGACGCGAAGACGAAGAATCTTTTCGACAACCGCTACGGCACGGGACAATCCACGCTCGACGGCATCATCCGCGCGACCGACATGCTTATCGCGGGAAAGACGGTCGTCGTCGCCGGATACGGGTGGTGCGGCAAAGGCTTAGCCATGCGCGCCAAGGGCATGGGTGCGAATGTCGTCGTGACCGAGATAGACGCCATCAAAGCACTCGAAGCGGCGATGGACGGTTTCCGCATCATGCCGATGACGGAGGCGGCCGCCGTCGGCGATCTTTTTTGCACGGTCACGGGCAACATCGATGTCCTCACCGCACAGCATTTCAAGCTGATGAAAGACGGCGCCATCGTGTGCAATTCGGGCCACTTCGACGTTGAGATAAACATCAACGACCTCAAAAAGGCGTCGGGCGCCGAGGCAAAGACGGTCCGCGAAAATGTGCAGGAATATGTCGTCGGCGGCAAACGCATCTATCTCTTGGCGGAGGGACGGCTCGTCAACCTCGCGGCTGCCGAAGGCCACCCCGCATCGGTGATGGACATGAGTTTTTCCACGCAGGCTTCCGCCTGCGAATGGCTTGCGACGCAGAGCAACAAACTCCCGCCCGCCGTCTACGATGTGCCGGAAGAAATGGAAAAGAATATCGCCGAACTGAAACTCGCCTCGATGGGGAATTCTATCGATAGTCTCACAGCCGAACAAAAAAAATATCTCGAAAGCTGGCAGGAGGGAACCTAAGTAGCTGTCAGGTTCTAGCTTTCAGCTTTCAGTAAATACCATGAACAAAATGCAGCCGTGCTATACCGTTGAAATAACGACGCCGAAGAAGTTCATTCTGAACGGATTGTGGTTCGGGCCCTACTCCGCTAAAGCTACGAAGGGCAAGCCCCAAAAGCCGAAGCGGGTACTAGTGTGGGTGCATGGGCTGGGGAGCACGATGTTCAGCAAACTCGCGATTGCGGAGAAGCTTGTCGGTGGGGGAACGGCGGTCTTGGTTTTCAATAATCGCGGGCATGACACCATTGTAAATGTTCCCACTACGGGGAAAAAGTGCCTGAAGGCAGGCGCGGCGCATGAAAAGTTCACCGACAGCGCCGACGATATTCAGGGTGCTATCAACTTCGCACGGAAACAGGGAGTGAAAAGTATTTTTCTTGCGGGACACTCAACCGGATGTCAGAAGTCGGTGTATTGGGCGAGCGGGAAAAAGGGAAGGGGAGCGAAAGGAATGATTCTTCTTGCACCCATGAGCGACTATTCGGCGCATCGGCAGGAATACGGTGCGAAAAAAGTTGCAAAGGCCGTCGCGTACGCACAGACGATGGCCCGCCGCGGAAACGGTCAGCAACTTCTTCCCCCGCATGTGTGGGATTGGCCGTGGAGCGCGCAGCGTTTTTTGAGTTTGTATTCGGGCAAGGGAGCCGAGGAGATATTTACCTATTGGGATGCAAAAGAGAATCCGAAAACGCTCAAATCGGTCCGGCTTCCGATTCTCGTCATGCTCGCGGAAAAAGAAGAGTTCTCGCACATCCCGGCAAACACAATCGCTGCATGGTTCGAAAAGCACCTTAATAATCCAAGAGGTGACACCTCTTGGATTTCGAAGGTGGTTGTGGTGTCGGGAGTAGGGCACAGTTTTAAGGGCGGGGAGAAAAAAGTCGCCGCACACATCCGAAGTTTCATGCAATGAGATGACATCTCATTGCATCCCAACACGTGGGCAAAATATGCTAAACTAGCGCGCATGGAAGAAGGTATTCACGTCGCCATTTCGGCAGAAAAGCTCGGCGAATTTTTCGGCATTCCCATCACCAACACGCTCGTCACGAGCTGGGTCGTCATTGCGCTCCTCGTCATCGTCGCATTCGTCGTATCGAAGCGCCTGCGGATGGTCCCGAGCAAATTCCAGACGCTTCTCGAAGAAATGTTCAGCTATGTGTACAGCTATGTGGCGGAGACGCTCGAAAGCAGGGACATGGCGCGGAGATTCTTTCCGCTCCTCATGACCATCTTCCTCTTTCTCTTCGTGGGCAACATGATCCACTTCGTGCCGGGCATCGGCTCGATCGAATACCACGGCGAGCCGCTCCTGCGGGCGCCCGCCACCGACCTCGTCCTTCCTTTGGCGCTCGCGCTCATTTCGTTCTTCGTCGTCGAGGTGGTGGGCATCGTGGGGTTGGGCCTCGTCAAGTACGGCGGCAAATTCATCGTGAATCCCTTGCGCGACCCGATGGGTTTTGCGGTCGGGTTGGTAGAACTCATCAGCGAGCTCGTGCGCGTTGTCTCGCTTTCGTTCCGGCTCTTCGGCAACATCCTCGCGGGCGAAGTCATCATCGCCGTGGCGATATTCTTCGCCCCGTACCTCGGCCCCCTGCCCCTCATGCTCTTCGAGATATTCATCGGTTTCCTTCAGGCCGCGATTTTCGCTCTTTTGACACTCTTTTACATCAAGCTGGCGGTCACCCCAGTAGCAGAACATTGACATGTTCGCTACGGGGCAGGCCGAACCACATTGAGAAAATGTGGGTCGGAATGCTATACTTCAGTGGTTATGAACGTCGTTATTCCGGAAACACTTCGAAAAAAGGTACGGGAGCGCGCGCGGAAGCACGGCGTCACCGAGGCCGCATATATCCATACGGTCATTAGGGAAGCAGTCTCGGCGGACGATGATCTGGAGGAGGAGATGCAGCTGTGGGAGCGCTCGTCGCTCCGAGACTTCGGGCGGTTTGCGAAAAAACATAAGGTATGAAGTTCACGCCGGGGGACGTTGTCCTCGTTGATCTCGGCGACGCTTCACGCGGGAACGAGCAGGCGGGCGTTCGGCCGGCAGTGTTGGTGTCGGAGGAGGGGAGTGTCGTTATTCTTATTCCGCTTTCATCCAACGTCGCGCGATTGCGATTCAAGGGCACTGTGCGCATCGCTCCGAGCGAATCGAATAAACTCGTCAAGCCTTCCGTAGCACTCGTCTTTCAGTTGCGCGCCGTCGACTCCCGTCGTCTTCTGCATCGCATCGGCTCTCTCGCTCCGTCGGAAAAACGCGCGATCAATGAAATGTTGCGCTCCGTCGCCAGTATCAAATAAATATGGACACGCCGTGTCCATATTTTGACTCCGAAGTCAGACTTCGGGATTTTCGGGCATACACTAAGGTTACGATAGCGTAGGGTTAATGTATGGTGATTTTTTCCACCAAAATAGCGATTGGCCGAGCCACATTAAAAGAAAAAGCTGGACTTGAATTGGGTGTCCAGCAACCCACCCAGATTTCCTTTCTGGGCATATTGGAGCGACGCGTTCTCA